>CALMZT010001219.1 GCA_937870805.1 uncultured Chloroflexota bacterium | reverse complement strand
GCGTCGTCATTAAGCCTGTTTCCCCCAGCAGCCGCAGGCCACGCATACTGGCATCAATCTCGACAGGCAGCGTCAGCAGCATGAAAATCACGACAATGCCGAAGAACAGTGCGCCGAGATAGATTAAGTTTGTGAGGCGAAACAACAGCCCTGCCATAATGAGCATATAGCCAATCGTCGGGCTAAAACGCATCGCAGGCACAAGAAAACTGCGCATTGAGATCAAGATTGAGTTCTCTTGATGCTGCTGTACATGACCGAACTCGTGCGCCACAATTGCCATTGCCGCAACAGAGGGTTTTGTCGCAACATCCTCCGACAACCGCACCACTTGGGACTGTGGATCATAGTGATCGCTCATTCTACCCGGAACACCTTCCAAGCCTACGCTCAAACCTGCGGCACGCATGATCCGTTCCGCGACCTGTAGACCTGTTACCGCTGCGCCATTCCGCACCTGACTCCACTTACTAAAGGTTGATTGCACAAAGAACTGTGCTGCCAGCGATAGTAGAAGTGTGGGTAAGAATACCCAGAGTAAATACTGTGAATCGAAGATGAACATTCCTAGCTCACCTATCCTCTCTTAATGTGATACTGTCTATTTTAACAAAAATACATAAGAATTACGGCGGAGCTATGTAAACTCTGTGTAAATCTAACCTTCGCCGAGTGTTGCAGTCAAATCGTCGCGATTATTCATCGACAGCGGCAGTAAAACGTTGTCGATCAATCGGGTTTGCCCGACACGCGCTGCGACTGACAGCAGTATTGGTGCATCGCTTGGTTGGTGTAGTTCCTGCAAGGTACGCGCATCGGCTGCCGAAACGTAATCCATCTCCACCAACGGTTCGGCAATCAACACACGCTGCACCGTTAAACGCAGTGCTTTCGGCACACGCTCTCCCTGAGCGTAGTCTTCGCCTGCCGCTGTCAACGCGCGGTAAAGTACGCTTGCCGCTCGCCGTTGATACTCGTTGAGATAGTGGTTACGCGAACTCATTGCCAAGCCGTCGGCTTCACGTACCGTCGGAACTACGGCAATCTGGGTATGCAAATTCAAATCGCGCACCATCCGCTTAATAACTGCCACCTGCTGTGCGTCTTTCTGCCCGAAATAAGTCGTGTCTGCCCTTGTCAAGTTCAACAGTTTCGCAACGACGGTAGTCACACCCTTGAAATGTCCTGGACGCCGTGAGCCTTCCAAACCCTGCGCGACTTCACCAACTTCTACAGTTGTCTGAAAGCCCGGTGGGTACATCGACTCTGGAGTAGGCGTGAACACCACGTCAACGCCCGCCGTCTCGAACTGCGCCAAATCACGCTGTGTATCACGCGGATAAGCGTTAAA
>CALMZT010001218.1 GCA_937870805.1 uncultured Chloroflexota bacterium | reverse complement strand
TTTGGAAACCAGTGGGTTCTCCAAGCAAGGTACAGAAGGCAAATTGCTGCATGAGGTCGTGTCACCACAAGCCCATGCGCTGCTCCTTCCGACTTATGAAGCGGTACTGCGCGGTGAAGAAATTCAAATTGAGCGAAATACATTAGCCAATCCCGACATTACTTATCATGCCCATTTTGCGCCCATCCACGACGAAAAAGGCAGTGTTATTGGCGGCATGATTGTCACGCGCGACATTAGCGAACAAAAGCGGGTTGAGCAAACCGTGCGTCGCAGTGAAGCGCTGTATCGCCAGCTTGCCAGCAATCTGCCCGATACCGCTGTCGCTATGTTTGATCGTGATCTGCGTTACACCCTTGTCGAAGGTCCTCTTGCGGAAAAGATTGGCTTCGTCAAAGGGCAATCCGAAGGCAAGTTTGCCCACGAGGTCATGTCGCCGCAAATCTATAGGGTCATTGCGCCGTATTATAGAGCCTGCCTTTCAGGAGAAGAAATCCAGCTTGAGCGTCCCTCCATGCTCGTTTCTGGACTGATTTATCATCTCCACTTTATGCCAATGCACGATGAGCGTGGTGAGATCGTTGGTGGAATGAGTGTTACACGCGATATTACGCAGCAAAAGCGCGCTGAAGAAGAGATTAGGCGTAAAGAACAATTACTGCGCACTGTCATCGATAACTCCCCAAGCCACATCTTCGTGAAAGACGCAGAGAGCCGTTTTGTGCTTGGCAACACAGCAATCGTTGAGCATATGGGATTACGGCAAGAGTCGGAACTCATCGGTAAAAGCGATCTGGACATTCACCCTCGCACTCTTGCGGAACAGTTACGGGCTGATGAAATTGCGCTGATGACCAGTGGGCAACCTCTGCTGAATCATGAAGAAATATCAGTGAACCACACTACAGGGCGAGAAATATGGGTTTCGGCAAACAAAATCCCATTACGGGACGAAAATGGCAAGATTATAGGTTTGGTGGGCATTAATCATGACATCACCGAGCAAAAGCGCGCGGAAGCGCGTTTTAGAGGACTGCTGGAAACTGCGCCTGATGCGATGGTCATTGTTACACGCGACGGCGAAATTGTCCTCATTAATACGCAAACGCAGAGGTTATTTGGCTACACGGCTGAAGAATTGATCGGACAGCCTATCGAAATTCTGATCCCGGAACGCTTCAGCAGTCAGCATCCTGACTTCCGCAATGGATACTTCACTGACCCACATACACGCTCAATGGGGGTAGGGATGGAGTTGTATGCGCTGCGCAAGGATGGCAGCGAGTTTCCCGTAGAAATCAGCCTCAGCCCGTTGGAGACGGCGGAAGGACTACTGGTCTCCAGCGCGATTCGGGACATCACCGAGCGCAAGCGCGTTGAAGCAGCGCTCGTGCGCGAACGCACGCTGCTGCGCACCCTCATTGATAACATCCCTGATTTGATTTTCCTCAAAGATACCGAAAGCCGTTTCCTGTTGGCGAATCAGGCACTGCTCAAGCAAATTGGTGTCGAATCAGAACAGGAGTTAATCGGCAAAACCGATTTTGACTTCCAGCCTGTTGAACTGTC
>CALMZT010001217.1 GCA_937870805.1 uncultured Chloroflexota bacterium | reverse complement strand
GATTTGCGCCGCGCCCGGATGCCGCGTTTGCTTGCAGGACTCAACTCCTCATCGGTACGCCCGCGCGGAGATATTCTGCGACCTGCCCCGCTGCCCGCCGCTTACTACGTCTTCGAGCATGAAGTGCCGCGCGCAGGCGTCGTGGTCAAGCGCACGTATCAGCGCGCCCGCTGGTACGATGGTAAAACGTATGTATGGCTTGGGCGACGTAAACACACAGGACGCGGCGAGTCTTCCAGTGGCTTGCGCTTCGATCAAATTGAGGATAAACCGAAGTCGCAGGAGTAACGTCCATTTTGGATGAGGCATTTTAGAGCTAAAGCGTGTAGGTTGAATACACTATCAATGAAGGCATTGTTTGCCATCGTTGAGAGTATGCAGGGATTATGCGCTGCCCAGTTCTAAACGCCTTCGTCCAATCGCTCACTTTCGTGCGGTCCATCCGTGTATTCCATTTCTATCGTGGCGTGTTCAACGCAGAACTGGGCAGAAAGCATATCCTTCAGGCGGCGTTTCAAATCCACGCTCTGCGCCATATCACTCGTTGCGAGGAAGATGTGACAGCTTAACGCCGCATATTGAGAAGAAATAGCCCACATATGCAGGTCGTCTACCCCTTTCACGCCGGGCGTATCTAAAACCGCCTGTTTCACTTTTTGAATATCGGTGCCCTTCGGTACACCCTCAAGCAGCACATGCAGCGCGTCGTTAATCACCCCACGCGCACTGAACAGCAGCATGATGCCAATCAATACACTGATGAAGGGATCGACAATCGTTTGACCGGTGAGAAGGATAATCAAGCCCGCCAGCAAAGCGCCAACAGATGCTAACGCATCCAACGCCATACTCAAGAAGGCACTGCGGAGAGCCAGGTCTTCACGGTCTTTAGAGAACGTAAATGCAACTCCAGCATTGATGAGAATGCCGACAAAGGCGACAATCATCACCAAACCGCCCTCAACAGGTTCGGGATTTTGGAAACGTTGATAAGCCCCATAGAAAATGTAGGTGGCAAGAGTGACCAGAATCAGCGCATTCAGCAGCGCTGCCAGAATCGACGCTCTGCCATAGCCATAGGTCTTTTGCAGATTGGCGGGGCGCGCCGCAATTTTATTAGCAAAGAACGCCACGACGAGTGCCACCGAATCGGTCAAATTGTGGGAAGCGTCGGAAACAAGCGCTAAACTGCCGGACAAGAATCCAATAATGAACTCAAAGATGGTAAATCCGGTATTGAGAACAAGACCAATCTGAAGTTTGCGACTGATGCTGGCCTGACTGCTGCCAGTTTCTGCCATAAGCCTTATGCCTCGCTGCGGAGTATATTCTGTCACTAGATGGATCTTATTGTACCGTATAGTCATGGTTTTCGCCTTACGCCCATCCCTCAATCTAGGGCGATTGCATCAAAATCATGGGGTAGGTCAAGAAAGGTTACAAGCGTTGTTGTAGGTGCCGTCCCATAGGTCTGCCCGATGGGCGAACACATATGTTCTCAAGCATCAAGATAGGTCTTAACGCTTCTGTTGCTCTCGCCAGAGGTTCAAAACCTCCGACTAGAGGTGGTTTGGAAACCCTTAAAAGGGTTGTCCTACAACGGTGTTTCTGTGAGCCAACCTCTTCAGAGGTTTCCAGATTTTGTCTAGCGGCGGGTTTTGAACCCGCTGCGGGGAGCATTAAGCGTTATCTTGATGCCTGAGAACACATAGGTTCGCCCCTACGGATTTGTTGTGAACCCTTGTAGCCTTCGAGCTAAATTTGATGCGATTGCCCTAAGATACGGCTGTGCTTTGTGGCAAAAAATATTTCATCTGTTAAAATCTTTCAGGGAAAGATAATTCACTTTACATAAATGTAGTTTCCAACAAGCGAGGATATATGTTCAGAAAATTAATGTTATTGATGCTTTGCCTTCTTGTCGTGCTCCCGCTGGGCGTGTCGCACGGTCAGGACATGATGCAGGAGATTGGTGAGGGCGAGGGAGAACTCTCGATTGTCGCATGGCCCGGTTATATTGAACGTGGCGAAACTGAGGGCTACGATTGGGTGACTGAGTTTGAAGCTGAAACGGGCTGCATGGTCAATGTGCAGGTGGCAGGAACATCTGATGAGATGGTTGCGCTGATGAATGAAGGTAACTTCGATCTCGTGACTGCTTCAGGTGATGCCAGTCTGCGTTTGATCGCAAGCGGCAGTGTACAGCCAATCAATATTGACCTTATCCCAAGCTGGAGCACGATTGATGAACGTCTGCAAAACGCGCCCTGGCACACCGTAGATACGGATGGCGATGGCACAGCAGAGCACTACGGCGTGCCCTACCAGTGGGGTCCTAATGTGCTGATGTACAACACCGAGGTGTTCACCGAAGCCCCGACAAGCTGGAGCGTCGTTTTTGAAGAACAAACTCTCCCTGATGGACAGTCGAATGCGGGGCGTGTCGAAGCCTATGATGGTGCCATTTACATTGCTGACGCCGCGCTCTATCTGATGGCAAAAAATCCTGAACTTGGCATTACCGACCCCTATTCACTGGATCGTGACCAATTCAACGCGGCGCTTGAACTGCTGCGTCAACAGCGTGACCTGGTTTTCCGCTATTGGCATGATGTTACCCTGCAAATGCAAGATTTTACCGGTGAAGGTGTTGTTGCGTCCAGCGCTTGGCCCTTCCAGGTGAATCTGCTGCAAGCTGAGGGTGCGCCCATCTCCAGCGTGATCCCAGAAGAAGGCGCGACGGGTTGGGCGGATACCACAATGATGCACTCTGAAGCCCCAAATCCTAACTGCGCTTACATGTGGCTTGAACACTCGATTGATCCGAAGGTGCAGGGTGACGTGGCGGCCTGGTTCGGCTCAGTACCTTCTGTTCCCGCCGCTTGCACAGGTAACGAACTGCTGACGGACACGGGCTGTGCAATCAATGGTTTCGATAACTTTGATCAGATTCGCTTCTGGCGAACACCCACCAGCGCTTGCGGCGATGATCGCGGCGATGTCTGTGTGCCCTATCGCGAATGGGTGACAAACTATATCGCTGTTATTGGCGGGCGTTAGCGTTTAGAGCAATTGAGTAGGGGTTTGGCGCGCCAAACCCCTGCGTGGGGACGCCTTTGTGGCGTCCTCTTTGTTACAGCGAAATCAATAGAGCATGACAAAGGACGATTTTACGTATGGAATACAAGTTATGGATTAATGGGCAGTGGGTCGGTACTCAAGACGGCAAACGTATGGCTGTCGAAAATCCCGCTACCGGAGAAAAAATTGCTGAAGTGATCGACGCAGGGCGTGCCGATGTCGATGCGGCGGTGGTCGCCGCGCATGAAGCCTTTTACGATGGGCGCTGGTCAAAGCTGACTCCCGGTGAACGTTCGCTGGCGATGTGGCGTCTGGCGGATTTGTTGGAAAAGCACGCCGAAGAGTTAGCCCGCGCTGAGTCAGAAAATACAGGCAAGCCTTTTAAGATGGTCAGCTTAGGCGCAGATTTGCCGTTTT
>CALMZT010001216.1 GCA_937870805.1 uncultured Chloroflexota bacterium | reverse complement strand
GGAGGGTTTAAGAGTGGGTTGTTCGCCATCTTATTAGTCGCTGTGATCAAAACCTTGATCTTTCAGTTTGGCGACCTTCACTCTCTACCTTTTTTCCTCGACCTCGCCGCCCTTCTACTTTTTGCTCTGTTCGCGGGTCTGGCAAGTTGGTATATCCAACAAATCCAACACAGCACCCATTCTTTGCGCGCAAGTGAACAAAATTTTCAGATGATGGTTGATACTGTGCCCGGCTGCGTCTGGACAGCAAAAGCCGACGGCTCAATTGATTTTGCCAACAAATATTGGCAGGAATTTACGGGTTTGACGCCTGAGCAAACGGCGGGGAATGAGTGGTCTTCGGCACTGCACCCGGATGATGCAGAAATAACGATGAATACCTGGTTAAAAGCGGCGCGGGAAGGCACCCCTTATGAACTCGCCGCCCGCAACCGTCGTGCAGATGGGCAATGGCGCTGGTTACTCAATCGTGCAGTGCCGGCATTCGATGACCAGCGCAGCATCACAGGTTGGTATGGCACTTCAATGGATATTACCGAGTTGAAAGAAACTCAGGAAACGCTGGTCACAGAGCGTGAATTCCTGCAAAAACTGATTGATACGCTCCCGGTGATGATTACGATGTATCATCCCGATACGCGCATCTTGCGTCTAAATCCAGAGTTCGAGCGCGTGACAGGCTGGACGAACGAAGCCGTGCAAGGCGTCTCCTTAATGGAGGAAATCTACCCTGATCCTGCCTATCGTGAAGAGATCAGTACCTACATGTCCTCCTTGCAGCCGGGTTGGCACGATATTGAGATGCGAGTGCGTGACGGGCGCATCATTCAAAGCTCCTGGGCAAATATTAAACTCAGAGATGATACGCAGGTCGGCATCGGCATCGACATTACGGTGCGCAAGCAAGCGGAGCAGCGTACTCATGCCCTTCAAAGTATTGCCGCAGCTTTATCACAAGCGCTGACTCCGGCTGAAGTGGCAGAGGTTGTTGTCAATCAGGGGATGAAAGCCGTCGGTGCGCAAGCAGGAGGATTGATGCTGCTCACAGAGGACAACACCATGCTTGAGTTTGTTCAGCCAGCAGGTTTATCGAAAGAAGCGGTACAAACCTGGCTGCATATCTCGATGACGACTTCTGTGGCGGTTACTGAAGCGATACATACAAAAGAACCCGTTTGGTTGAGTACCCTTGAGGAATTTTTGGCACGCTACCCCGTAGACCCAGAGACGCCGGGTGTAAGCGACCACGAAGCACGGATCGCAGTTCCGCTGCTTGTGAATGAGCACGTGATCGGTGTCATTGGCATGGCATTCAATACGCCGCATATTTTTGAAGAAGCGGAGCGCAATTTTGTGATGACACTCACACAGCAATGCGCACAGGCGCTTGATCGTGCGCTGCTTTACTCACGAGTACAGGCTGCTCATGCAAGAGCAGAACTGCGAGCCACACGCCTCACTCATTTGCAGCAGTTGACCAATCAAATATCCACCGCGTTGACGAGGGAACAAGTGATACAAGCGGTTGTTGAACGCAGCTTTACCCTTGTGGGCGCGGACATTGGGACGATTTGGAAGATCACAGAGGATGGGGCTGCATTAGAACGTCTTGGACAGTATGGAGTGCCTGCGGAACTGCTTGAGACCACTCGCAGTATCCCCATAAATTTATCAAACCCGGCAACTGATGTGATTAAAAGTGGCGACGAAATGTGGCTCACACTGGATGAATATGCAGCCCGTTACCCGCATATTGCGCCAGCTGCCCAAGCGATTACGAAAACACAGACCTGGAGCGTGCTCCCACTTTTGGAATCAGAAGGCATATCCGGCGTGATTACCTGGAGCTTTTCAAAGGAGCGCGTATTTGACGATGAAGAAAAAGACTTCATGCGCGCCATTGCGCAGCAGTGCGCCCAAGCCCTGGATCGGGTGCGCCTCTATGAACATGCAAAGGCGCTGGCGGCAGAGGAAGAACGTAAACGCCTTGCCCGTGATCTTCACGATTCCGTCAGTCAAACGCTGTTTGCAGCAACAACGCTTGCCGAAGGCATTCCCGGTGTCTGGAATCGCAATCCCGACAAGGCGATGCATCTTTTAGGGCAGGTACACACGCTCAATAAGGCAGCATCAGCAGAAATGCGCGTCTTGCTGTGGGAACTGCGCCCGGAGGTTTTAGCGAGAACCAGTCTTGAGAATCTCTGCGAACAGCTTACCAACACGATCAAAGGGCGCAAGGATATGCAGGTGTCGCTTGATCTTCGCATTGAACACCGCGAGTCACTGCCCGCACCTGTCCATGTCGCCTTTTATCGTATTGCTCAGGAAGCGCTGAACAACGTCGTGAAGCATTCCCAGGCAAAACACGTCACCCTGTCGTTGATCTCTTTACCCGATCATGTGGAGCTTCGCGTTGCCGATGATGGGCAGGGATTTGAAAGCCGTCCAGACTCAGCAGGCATGGGTATGGGAACAATGCAGGAGCGCGCCGAAGCGATAGATGCAACGCTGACCATTACCAGTGTCACGGGACGAGGGACACAGGTTTTGGTGCGCTGGTCGAGACAACCACAGCACACAAAGCTAGGCGTATAATGCTGCGTCGTCTGATAAGTCATTGTTGAGGATTACGGAATGCATTATGTCAAATTGGGGCGCACAGGGTTAAAAGTCAGTCGGCTGTGTTTAGGGACAATGAACTTCGGCTGGTCGGCAGATGAACCTACCTCGTTCGCCATCATGGATGCGGCTCTCGATGCAGGCATCAACTTTTTTGATACCGCCGACGTTTACTCTCGCTGGATTACAGGCAACAAAGGCGGCGAATCGGAAACCATCATCGGCAAATGGCTCAAAAATCGTTCGCGCCGCGATGTGGTGATTGCCACGAAGGTACGCGGGCACCTGTGGGACGGACCCAACGGTGAAGGACTCAGCCGCGCGCATATTCTACAAGCCATTGAGGACAGCCTGCGCCGCCTGCAAACCGACTACATCGACTTGTATCAAGTGCATTGGTATGACGAAGACACACCAATGGACGAAACGTTAGACGCGCTCGATTCGCTGGTGCGCAGCGGCAAAGTACGTTACATCGGCGCAAGCAACTATCCCGCGTGGCTGCTGATGAAATCGCTGTGGGTAAGCGATGTGCGCCGCGTGATGCGCTTCGACTGTTTGCAACCGCACTACAGCCTCTTGCATCGTGAGGAATTCGAGCGCGAACTCGAACCGCTCTGCCGCGATCAAGGAATCGGTGTCATCCCCTACAGCCCACCCGCGGCGGGCTTCCTGACGGGCAAGTACACGAGAGAGAACAAAACTGCCGATACTGCCCGCAGCGAAAGCGGACTCATCAAACGGCTGCTC
>CALMZT010001215.1 GCA_937870805.1 uncultured Chloroflexota bacterium | reverse complement strand
GCCACCAAGAAGGGCGCGATCACGATTGTGGGCGGCGGCGACTCGGCGGCGGCGATTGAGGGCGCAGGGTTGGCAGATCAAATCACACATGTCTCGACGGGCGGCGGCGCAAGCCTGGAGATGCTTGAAGGCAAGACCCTGCCGGGCGTTGCAGCGCTCAAGGATAAGTAATGCTTTGCGAAACGTTTAGCCATTGTGCGCGTAATTACGGTTACACTAGAATTTTAGTGTAGTTCAACTCTGGAGCGTGCCACATGCCACTTCATGAAGGCGAGAATGTTGGTGCTTATCGCGTGATCGGGCAGCTTGGTCAAGGCGGGATGGCGACGGTCTATAAAGCCTACCATGCCCAACTCAACCGCTATGTTGCCATCAAAATGATGCATCACGCTTTTCAGGAAAATGAGAATTTTCTCGCGCGTTTTCGCCGTGAAGCACAGATTGTCGCGCTCCTTGAACATCCGCACATTGTTCCGGTTTATGATTTCAACGAACATCTGAACCAACCCTATCTGGTGATGAAGTTCATCGAGGGTAAGACACTTAAAGGCACACTGGTTGACGGCGCGCTGACCTTGGAGCAGGTCAATCATGTGATGACCGCCGTTGCCAGCGCGCTGACTTACGCGCACAGCAAAGGCGTGCTGCACCGCGACATCAAACCCTCAAATATCGTGATCGACAACGAAAATGTGCCTTATCTCGCGGATTTTGGTTTGGCGCGCATCGCAGAAGCAGGCGAGTCAACACTCAGCGCAGATATGATAATGGGCACACCGCACTACATCTCGCCAGAACAAGCGCTGGGCGAAAAGAACCTGACCGCACGAACCGACATTTACTCGTTGGGCGTCGTGTTGTATGAACTTGCTGTTGGGCGTGTACCCTTCAGCGCTGATACACCTTACGCAATCATCCACGATCACATTTACACACCACTCCCGCTGCCTTCACAGGTCAACCCTGATCTGCCGCCGAGTGTGGAAATGGTGCTGCTCAAAGCACTGTCTAAAGACCCGCAGGATCGCTACGAGTCGGCAGTTGAGATGGTCGATGCCTTTAAAAAGGCAATTAGCGATGCCGGAGTTGCAGAACTCAGATCGGATCGTGTAAGTACCGCAGGCGTATCGCTCGTCAAACTGCGCAATGCGATGAACTCGCAGCTAATCGCCGGTTCAACACTGGATGTTCCGGGAATTTCGTCGCCTATTGCGCAACCAACACAATCCCAAATTCTGCGCCAACGCCAGCGTCAACGGCGCTGGATGTGGGGCGGCATTGCGTCGTTTCTGCTCATCTGTACCTTAAGCGGATTTATCACCGTGAGCGCGCTGAACACGCTAAGAGACTTAAGGGCTGACGCAGTGACTCTATTGGAGGATGAAACCCCTCTTGTGACCGTTGATGGACTGCCTCCAACCAATGAGACACCACCGCCAACCAACGCTGCTCCGTCATCGGGGCAGCGGGGCAGCTTCCCGCCTGTCCCAAGACTTGAAGTTCCTGAGTTATCGCTTGAAGATGCGCAAGCCGCCGTTGAGACCGACCCGTCTCAGGAAACCTATTTAGCTTTGGGACGTGCGCTGCTGGCGGATAATCAACGTGACGAGGCGCGCACAGCGTTCCAAACAGGCTTTGAGCTTCCGGGTGATCCGGTTGTCTATCTGGTGACAGCGGGCGATATAGGCAGAGATAGCGAACAATATGAGGTTGCCATCGTGCTCTATGCAGCAGCGCTGCAACTTGCTCAGGAAGGTAGATCACCGTCGGAGGCTGCACGCGCCAGAAGTCCCTTTAATCCGATACGTGTCGATCTGGGACAGTATCTTTACGAAGTGACCGAAGACCCAGACACCGTTGACTTTGCGGGAATTATCTTTACGCTAAATGAGCGCTCTAATTTTGAGGAGTTTGATGCAACATTCGTAGGGATTTTTGCCGCACGCGACCTGCTTAACGAAGGACGCACACTGCTTGCACTCAACCGCCTTAGAGACCTTGCGAACCAAGAAGATACATTTGCCGAAGCGCATCTTGTGTACGGCGAAGCGCTGCTGGCACAGGGAAATACTGATGAGGCAGTTGAGCAGTGGAATCTCGCTTTGAATGACCCTTTTGCTCCAACCTGGCTCCGTGACCGCGCTGAAGAACTCATCGCTTCAATAGAGGAATAATTATGCGAACACCTGTTATTGCCGGAAACTGGAAAATGTATAAGACACTTGCGGAGTCGGTGGACTTCGTGCGGGAGCTGGCTCCAAGGCTTGCGCCGTTTACCAACGTCGAGCGTGTTGTTTGCCCGACTTTTGTTGCGCTGGCGGCGGTTGGCGCAGAACTGAAGCGCACCGATCATACCGATATTCATGTAGGCGCGCAAAGTGTGCATTGGGAAGCGCAAGGGGCATTCACTTCACAGATTTCGCCTACCATGCTGCAAGGCATCGCCGAATACGTCATTATCGGGCATTCTGAATGCCGCGCATATCTCGGTGAAACTGATGAGCAAGTGAACAAAAAAGTCAAAGCGGCGCTGAAACATGGATTGAAACCGATTGTCGCCGTTGGTGAAAGTTTGCAGCAGAATGAGGCGGGCGAAACCGCCACGTTCGTCGGCGGACAAGTGCGTGCTGCGCTGGTCGATGTCAGTGCCGATGAAATGGCGAACGTAATTATCGCTTACGAACCCATCTGGGCAATCGGCACGGGACGCAGCGCCGATGGCGCGACAGCGAACAACATCATCGGCGGGACGATTCGCGCAACATTGGCTGAACTGTACGGCAGTGATGTGGCGCAATCGGTACGTATTCAGTACGGCGGCAGTGTTAAGCCTGATAACATGGCAGAATATATGTCGCAGCCGGATATTGATGGGGCGCTGGTGGGAGGGGCTTCGCTCAAAGTGAATGATTTTGTGGCGCTGGTGGAAATTGCCGCGCGTGAGAAAGGTACACAGGGCGCTTGAATTTTGAGTTCATTGTCCCTTGGCTAGTGACCAGTGGACTCTTTTACCTGCTGCGCCGACTAGAACGCTGGCTACACCAGCATCTCTTTAAGGTCGGCTGGCTGCTCACCCAGAATTTCCAGACAACCACCATCCTGTACTACACTTTCTTTCTACCGGGGGTTATTCTCCATGAAGTGGTGTATTGGCTGGCAGCAGGTGTGCTCAATGTGCGCGCTGACCGTGCTGTAGCGTTCCCCGAAAAGCAAGAAGTCGCAGAACTACGTCTCAATTTTGTTAAACTCTCCAAAAAAGCCGGAAGATTGCGCTTGGCACTCATCAGTGCTGTGCCGTTGGCAGTGGGTATTGGCGTGGTTCTGCTGATTGCACGCGATAGATTGCACATCGACCAGTTCTTGACGATCCTGGCAGAAGGAGATCTGGACGCCACCTACCGAGCTTTCATCACGCTGACCTCTGCAACTGACTTCTGGCTGTGGGTGTACATGATGTTTGCGATTGCCAATACGATGATGCCCAACACTAAAGATTTGCAAGGCTGGTGGATGATCGTTGGTGTGTTAATCGCAGTTTTTGTCGTGTTAGTATTCTTAGGCGCGGGTGAAGTCGTTGTCAGTAATGTGCTGATGGGTCCCGTTGCCAGTGCGTTAAATACACTGTCAGGGATTTTTGCGGTGATTATCGCCGTCGATTTCTTTATGGTGCTGGTGTTGGGCACGATTGAGTCCATTATCGAGCGTGTCACAGGCAACAGCGCGACATTCAAAGATGGCAAGCTCATCGCCATGACACGCGCGGAAATGCTGGCGCAGCGCGAACAGCAGCTTAAACGCGAACGCCAACAAGCAGCGAAAAAAGCGCCCGCGCTGCCGTCAGGTCCACCTTCCATCTACGCCGTGCAACTGCCTATCCCCGGTGCGCCCGGTAAGGAAGTAGTGACACAGCCAGCAACGTTGGTCATTGGTACAGGAGCAACCCAAACACCAACGCTGCGTGAGCGTCCCGCGCCAGCGGTCATCACGCCGGGGAAGCCTGCAATGCCGCCGCTGCGGGATACTTCCGCGAGTCCTGCTCCGCCTGTGCCACGCCTGCCCATTTCCACGCCGCCAGCAGCTCAACTCGAAGATGATGAAGACGATGAGATAGACGAAGAAACATCTCAGGAATCTGAAGAGTCTTCCTGATGGCTGCGCGAGAGCAGCATAAAACCTATGGCAATCAGAGTGAGCATGACGCCGAGCGCCACAAATTTAAACAATTGACTGGCGACGACCAGCGTTAAAACGCCGAAAAACGCGCAAAACAGATAATAAATCAGCACAATCTGGCGCTGCGTGAAGCCCATATCCAACAGCCGAAAATGGACGTGACCACGATCACCGACCATCGGGTTACGCCCGTGACGTATCCGATTAACGATCTGCCACGCCACATCCATCAACGGCAGCCCCATCACCAGCAAAATCGTCGCCATTTTTGCGCCGCCAATGATACTGAGGGTCGCCAGGAGATAGCCCAAATATTGAGCGCCTCCACCCATAAATATTCGTGCCGGCGAAAAATTGTACAGCACAAATCCAAGTGAACAGCCCATCAGCGCAAGCGGCAGCAGACTCACACTGGTTTGGGGCGGCACGACGCGGAAGGCACTGTTCATAAATAACATCGCACCGGCAATAAACGCAATCCCGCCGGCCAAACCGTCAATGCCGTCAAGCCAGTTCACGGTATTCATCATCATTACCATCCAGAAAAAAC
>CALMZT010001214.1 GCA_937870805.1 uncultured Chloroflexota bacterium | reverse complement strand
GACAAGCGTACAGGGCTGAGCATCGGGCGAACACGCCGCTTCGCTTACATGGTTCGCGCCTACAATGACGTTGCTGACCTTCCTTGACCCAATTCACGATTTTGATGCAATCGCCTTGGCGCGCTGACGACTGATGCCACAAAAAATCGCTGTTTACGAGTCATGCTATTTCTTCCTTTTTGCTATATTACGTAACTGATGTTACGCAGGTGTAGATCGAACAAGGGGTTTAAACCCCTTGTTCACAGGTTCAGGGTGTGTAACGTCAGTTACGTAACAATCGCGCAAAAGTCGCGCAAGTAATAAGCAAGCTCATCACAAAGTCTAATGTGTATCTCATGTAACAGCTATATGTTGACGTGAAATATGGATGAGGTACATCATATATGTTGCAACTCGGTAAACAAGCACCTGATTTTCAACTGCGCAATCAGGATGGCGAGATCATTCGTTTGCGTGACCTGCGCGGCAAAAAAGTCGTGATTTTCGCTTTTCCCAAAGCCAAATCGATTAACTGCACGCGCCAAGCCTGCGCCTTTCGTGACGAATTCCCGCGCATCGACACAGAGAACGCGGTGATTCTCGGCGTCGGCGTGGACAGCCTTGAAGCGCTGCGCGAATGGCGGCAAAATCACAATCTGCCCTATGATTTGCTGCAAGACGCCGATCACCGGATGCTGGAAAAATGGGGCGCGTGGGGCGTCTTCGATGTCAAGAATCTGCTGGGCTTCCCTCCCGTCAAGCGTTCTTATTGGATTGTCGATGAAAACGGCGCGCTGATCGACATGCACATTGGTGTGACCGATAAACAAAGTGTTCAACTCGCACTACAAACGCTGCAAAACGCCGCGAACTCCCACCCCATAGCCAGCTAAGCATTAACCTGAAATCAGCGTATAATCAAAAGGGCGCAGTCGCTACGCTTAAGCTGCGCCTTCTTTGTTATCTAGAGAAAGCCGACTATGCTCACCACGCGGAGCACCACCATGCGCCGATCCCAAAATACACGCCGCCCCCTGTTCATCCCGATGGGCGCAGGCTACAAAGATACTATTCACGGCTTTCTGGAAGGCGTGCTGCAAAAAGACCGAGACCGTCGCATTGACATTTTGCTGCTGGCGATGACTTACTCTACGGATGCCGAAACGATCAGCGCCGAGGAACGCGCGCAAAACCTGAGCGACGCCGACAACCGCCGCCTGAAAGTTGAGCAGGAATGCCGAGACATCGCGCCACATAATGAGTATCATGTCGTCGTCGCGCCCATTTTCACACGCGACGATGCGTTCAACGCTGAGAATCTGCACTACTTCACTGACGATCTCTCAGCAATCTTTTTTCTTGGCGGCGATCAGACCGTCGCGATGGAAGCCATCGTCAACACGCCCATCGAAAAAGCGCTGGGCGAGGCTTATGCGCGCGGCGTGCCGATCTGTGGGACGAGCGCGGGTTCGAGCCTGCTGTGCAAAGTGATGATGGGCGGCTATAACGACCCGTTTGACCGTGACACGGCGCTCGTGCCGGAAGCCGTCGAAGTCTGGAACACGGCGGAACGGCGCGGTTTGCGCTTCGGCATCGAAAACGCCATCCTCGATCAACATTTTTTCCAGCGTTCACGCATGGCACGCCTGTTGAACGCGATCATTCGCCCGGATGTGCCCCATATTGGCATCGGCTTGGATGCTTATACAGGCGCATTTGTGCGCGGTGGCACTCTGATTGACAACGTGTTCGGCTTGTACACCGTTGCCATTCTCGACGGCGAAACGTATGACTCGGCGCGCACGGCAGGTTTTCGTGGCACAGGCGGCACGTTGAGCGTGCGTAATGTGCTGGTGCATTTGCTTGCGCCAGGTAAATTTTCGTATGATCTGCAACACCGACGCCACTCGCTTGCGCCTGTTCCCCGTCAGCTTCAACGCCGCTTCAACAGCCTCAGGCTGCCCAAAGGTGCAGGCACGCTGATACTCGGCGGCAACCTGCGCGACCCCCAAAGCCCTCACGTTGCTGCCATTCTGCGGCGTTTCGCGCGCATCGCTGGCAAAAATATCCTCGTCGTCGTGTCGGGCTATGCCTCAGATGAAGACGCACGCAAGGCAACTGATCCGTTTGTCGATTTCTTCAAAGGCAAAGCTGTCACCGTGCGCGTCTTTGGTGAAGAAAAAACCGTACCTGACAACGACTACACAGGTATCCTCTTCATCGGCGCAGATCAGAGTCTTTTACGTTTAGAGGTGCTGTCACAGTTGAAGCAACAATGGCTCAGTGGCACACCGCTGCTTGCCGATAACGCCGCTGCGGCAGCGCTTGGCGCGTGTTACACGCCGCATCCCCCCACGCCCGACGATGAACGTGAAGCCGAAGCCGATGTGCAAGGCTCATTCAAGCAGGGCGCAACACAAATCAAAGAGGGTTTGGGCTTCCTGCCGATTGTGATTGAGCCGCGTGTGATGGGCAACAATCGTTGGGGGCGGCTGTTCTCGCTGGCGTACAATCATCCTGAGCTTCTCGCTTTGGGCATTGCTGATAACACCGCTGTCGTGATTGATCGGCGCGGCGCGCGTGCGATGGGCGAAAACGCCGTCTTCGTCTTCGATTTGCAGCACGCAAAACGGGCGCTGGGCACAAATGGCTTGTTCGTCATCGCCAACGCCGTGATGGATGTGTACGCAGGCGGCGAAGACATCACGCCCACAGACGCCAGCGCGCATTGAGCCTCCTGTTTTCGGTGTAAAATGTTAATGATGGAGGAGCGAACGATGTCAGCTTTACCGAAACCCCAATGGACAATAAAATCATATCTTGCCTTTGAAGAGGCAAGCGAAGTTCGCCATGAATATCTGTATGGCGAAGTCTACGCGATGACGGGTGCCAGCAAGAACCATAACCTTATCGTCGCCACAACTATCACCAGTTTAGGTACACAGCTTGCTAAACGCCCTTGTGCTGTTTTTCCAAGCGATCAACGCTTAAGAGTCAGCGCTGAACAATACTCCTATCCTGACATCAGCGTTGTCTGCGGAGAGCCGCAGTTCGGTGACGAAAAGCCTGATACGCTGCTTAATCCTACAGTTCTTATTGAAGTGCTTTCACCCTCTACCGAAGGCTATGATCGTGGTAAAAAATCCGAAGGCTACCGCAAGCTTAAAAGCCTACAAGAATATCTGTTGATTTCACAAGAGAAATACCACATTGAACACTACGTTCGCCAGAACAATAAATGGGTCGTTACGGATGTCAACCAACTCGACGCAACGATAGAACTCACTTCCATTGAATGCACACTTGCTGTCGCTGACATCTACCAAAAAGTCAAATTTGATGATGAGTCGTCGTAACGCCTACATCGCCAACGCCGTGATGGATGTCTACGCAGGCGGTGAAGACATTACGCCAATGAACGCCAGCGCGCATTGAACTTGTGTCTCCTGTTTTCAGTGTAAAATAGGAGTGATGAAGGAGTGAGCCATGTCAGCCTTACCTAATACCCAACGCTGGACAGTAGAAGCCTATCTTGACTTTGAAATGACCAGCGAGACGAAGCACGAATATTTCGACGGCGAAGTCTACGCCATGAGTGGCGCAAGTGAAAAACATAATCATATCGTCGCCAACACAATAGGCAGCTTTTTCGCACAACTGCGCGAAAGCCCTTGTAATGCTCTATCAAGTGATCAACGTGTGAGAGTCAGCAAAAGACAATATGTGTATCCTGACATCACGATTGTTTGCGGAGAACGACAGTTCACAGGGGAAAAGCCGGATACACTACTCAATCCGACAGTGTTGATCGAAGTCTTATCGCCATCTACTGAAGGCTATGATAAGACGGTGAAATCTGAATACTATCGCTCAATACCAAGCCTGAAAGAGTATCTCTTGATCTCACAAGAGAAATGCCACATCGAACATTATGCCCGTCAAACGAACGGGAAGTGGTTCGTCGCCGATGTGATGCAAATGGATGGGACGCTGGAACTATCCTCGGTTCAATGCACGCTTGCTGCTGAGGATGTGTATAACAAGGTCAAATTTGAGGACAAAATATCTTCAGACGCCACAGGTTGATTTTTTTGCGCCGAGTCTGGTATGCTGTAACCTACAAAGCGTCGATGGAGAGAAGTAACCGGGCGCAAGAGTCCAGAGAATCGACCCTCGCTGAGACGTCGATCTCCCATGCCCTGTGAAGACCCTCCTGAGTGCGGAGAAAAACGCTGCCATTGCGCAGCCAGTAAGCTCCGACGGTTTGCCTCCGTTACCGGGCGTCTAAGGCTGTTATCACCCTCCATGATAACGGCGAACTGCGGTGGCACCACGAGACAGCCCCCTCGTCCGCAAATGAAGGGGGCGATTGATTCTCGGAGGAACACATGGTTACTCAAAACTTTGCAGTTCTGAACTTTGGAGTGAACGGAGACCATAGACTTCCGCCAAGCGAAATTGGGTAATGTGGTACGCGCAAAAGCGCACCGACTATTCCACTTTCACTTTCGACTTTCCCATCTCTTGTGAACACTGATAGTGCGTGGTGTTGGCAAGATAGGCATCAACAAATGAGAAAGCCGCCTCTTGGTAAGTATGTGAGAACGTCTCACAAGACAAAGTGTAGAACAGAAATGCAAAGTTTTCAAGGACTGGTTCTTATGCAGCAGCGTATCTGGACAACCTGTATCGGGGAGCATATCGGGGAGCGCGTGCGTCTCTCTGGTTGGCTTCATCACCTCAGACAGCTTCGCCATGTAACGTTTCTCATCCTGCGCGACGGCAAAGGGCTTACGCAAATTGTCGTCGAAGACCCCACGCTGGCGGAACAACTGGCGTCCCTCTACCACGAATCGGTGCTGAGCGTCGAAGGGCTGGTCATCGCCAACCCACAGGCGCCCAACGGCATCGAAATCCAACAGCCCATCGTCGAAGTTCTGAACCCGTCCACAGCGCCGCCACCCTTTGACCTGTTTCGCCCCACGCTCAAAGCACAGCTGCCCACTCTGCTCGATTATGCTGCGATCTCGCTGCGTCATCCCCAACGGCGTGCGCTGTTCCAAATCAGTGCGGCGTCGATGGAAGGCTTTCGTGCGGCGCTGCGGCGTGAGCAGTTCGTGGAAATCCAGACGCCGAAAATGGTCGCCTCAGCGACAGAAGGCGGCGCAAACGTTTTTGCCATCAACTACTTCGGTAGTCCCGCTTACCTCGCGCAAAGCCCACAGTTCTACAAGCAGACGATGGTCGGCGTCTTTGAGCGTGTGTTTGAAGTCGCGCCTGTGTTTCGCGCCGAGCCGCACGACACCCCACGCCACCTCAACGAATACGTGTCGCTGGACATGGAAATGGGTTTCATTGAAAACCACCGCACCGTGATGGCAATGCTGACGTGTGTACTTCAGGGCATGGTGCAAACCATCAGCGAACAAGCGGCGGAAGCACTGAAACTGGTCAAGCTGACCCTGCCGCAAATTCCTGCTGCAATTCCGATCATTCATTTCAGTGAGGCGCTGGAACTGATTTATCGTGAAATGGGGGAAGACGCCCGCCACGAACCTGATTTGTCGCCATCTCATGAGCGCTGGTTAGGCGAATGGGCGCAGCGCCAATATCAAAGTGAGTTCCTGTTGGTGGAAGGCTACCCGATGGTCAAACGCCCATTTTACACGCATCCTGACCCCGCGCGCCCTCAGTATTCCAACAGTTTTGACTTGCTGTTTCGCGGGCTAGAATTGGTGACAGGCGGGCAGCGCCTTCATCGTTACGACGATTACTTGCAGGCACTCCAAGCGCGCGGTTTGAATCCTGAGCCGCTGTCAGGCTATCTCGATGCGTTTAAGTATGGGATGCCGCCACATGGGGGTTTCGCCATTGGGTTGGAACGTTGGGTCGCGCGCTTAGTCGAAGCGCCCAATATCCGCGAAGTCACCTTGTTCCCACGCGATCTCAATCGACTGACACCATAATCCTAATCTGGTGGGGCGGGGTATTTCCTGCCCCGCTTCGTATACGACGCACATGAAAATCCGTTATAGTAGGAGAAACTGTACAGGAGTTGATGACCATGTTAGTCATTCACGATGAACAACTCGCCAAACAGCTTCAGCAAATCGCGGCGAAAGAAAATCGCCCTGTTGAGGATGTGTTGAAATCAATGGTCGCGCAGTATCCCGTTGATACCGAGAAGCCTGATAAAAGCGAAGCCGTGAAGCGTGTGCGGCGCAAAGCCTATGCTAAGGCGCGCCAGTATTGGCAGTCGGTAGGCGATACGGCGAAAGCAGCCCTCACCGATGAGGAACTTGACGAACAGTTTGGTGTATTTGATGAAGAAGGTATCCCGCGCCTGAAATCTGAAATGAAAACCTTAGAACCGCCACCGGGTTCATTGGCATACGCGGCAAAAATCGCTAGGGAAAATCCGTTACATTCTGGCAGACCAGATTTAGCAGAGCGTGCTGATGAAATCCTTGATGAACACTTTGCAGAGGATGTGCTGAAGCATAGACGGGGTGAAGATGGCGCTGAGTAAAATCCTCGTTGATAGCAGTTTCCTGATCGCACTTTACGATGCTGATGCGGCTGCGTATGAAGAAGTCGGTGTAATTTCTGAATTGTATAACGGTCAGCTTCTCATTCCGCAAGTTGTTCTGACGGAGGTCGTTTTTCTGCTTAAGCGTGAGCTAGGGGTTCGCGGGGCAGTCGGTTTTTTGGAAAGATTTGCCAACAGCAAACCTGATTTACAAGACATCACGGTTGCAGATTTAGTGCGCGTAAAAGAAATCATGCAGCAGTATGCAAGCGCAAAATTAGACTTCGTAGACTGCTGCATTATGGCATTATCTGAACGGTTGAACATCACCCAAGTTTGTACGCTCGATCAGCGGGATTTCAGCATCTTCCGTCCCAAACACTATGATTATCTGGAAATTTTGCCGTAGCTAGCTACCAGAGATTGGACGTGGTTCTGGAATAGGATCACCATGCTTCAAGCGACTTGTGAGCCAACCCAGTTTAGCATCTTGCAACATTTCTAACGCCTCAGCGATGGTATCACCGCCGCCAATGCAGCCGGGTAAATCGGGTATCACCGCACCCCAACTGCCATCTTCATCGGGAAG
>CALMZT010001213.1 GCA_937870805.1 uncultured Chloroflexota bacterium | reverse complement strand
TGAATTCACCGCTGCATGGGAACTGCTGCTGGACAGTCTGCGACCTACAGGCACACTGGCGTTAACTGAGACTGCCGAAGTCTCATTTCTCGCCTACAGCATCGACTATCCGACAGAGTGGTTTGTGCGCGTAGAACAGCGCAGCGGCTTTAACAGTCTCAACATCAGTGAGTTTAGCGATACGGACGCGGAGCCGGGTTATTACATTATTGTCTGGACGACGCGCATGGCAGATAGCACCGAAGACAGCAACCAACAGGTCGCTGAGCGTTTGGCAGGCGCATTTAATATCACCCAGATTGCCAACATCCCCATTGAAGAGTTCACCATTTTAGGGCAGCACGGCATTGGCATGGGTTGGTCATCAAGCACGGGTGAAACCACCTACGGCATCCTCGTGCCCCATACACCCGTCGCCGAACTCGAAACCTACTACATCGTCATCGCCCCCAGTCAGGAACTGCTTAATGATTTCTGGACGACGTGGATTGCCATGCTGCAAAGCGTGCGCCTGCTCGAATAACAGCCTTAACTTTCCCCGTAAACAATCTCGTGTACGATGGGAATGGGAGCACCTCCCACTTATCTACCCAACTATATAAGGGGTTTTCGACTACCATGCCAAAGATACTTGTTGTCCTTTTGTTATGCTTGCTCGTGCTGCCAGCAGCGGTGTTCGCGCAGGAACCGCTGTGGGACTTGTCTCAGGTTGTAGATGTCGAGTCGTTAGGCATCCGGTTTAATGCGCCCGATGGTTGGACAGTCGTCGAGACTCAAGTCGGTATTGCCCTCGTCGAAAATGAAGCCGATGTCGAGGCAGTTAGCGACGATGACAGCGACACCAACCCTGAAGGCTATGCCATCGCTGTCTCTGGACTGCCAATGGAAGACATGGGCATCTCTGATTTCTCGTTAGAAGAAATCGGGGATTTGATTGCCGAACAAACGCAGGTTGAAGTCTCAGAAAGCGATGTGCTGACAGTGAATATCCGTCCGGCGCGTTACATCGGCGGTGTCAGCAGCGACGATGGCAAAGGCGGCTACGTCGCCTTTTGGAAGCAGGACGGTAATTTAATGACCTTCGTCATGGCGCTGCCAGACGACGAGCTAAATGTAGATGCTGCTTTTAGCTTTGGCACGATGCTCGGCACTATTCGCCCTATTGTCTCCGAAGACATTACGTCCGCCGATGAACCCTACGAAATCACCGATCTTGCTATCAGCATGACCTATCCTGATGGCTGGGCGACGGCGGATGCTGCCGACACAATGGGCGCGCCAGGAGCAGTTTTCGCTGAGAATGAAGACGATATTGCCGCAGCAGCACCTGAAGGCACCATCATTGTCGCCTTCCAGGTTGAGGGCACGCTGGAAGAGCTTGGGCTTGAAGAGGACGCAGAACCTGAAGCGGTCGTAGAGCAATTTGCCACAGCGATTGGTATCAGCGACGTTGAGCCGCAAGGCGAATTCGTCATTGCCGGACAGGCAGGATTTGGCATGACGGGCACCATTTCCGCGACTGATGGATTGGGCTATCTTATTGTGACACGCAACGCCGACGATGGTGTGTTCAACATCTATGGCTTATTCACTCCCGATGAAGATGCGCTAGAAGAGTACACACCTGTTTTCCTGACCATGCTGTGGAGCGTACAGCCGTTGGAAGACTAACGTCAACATACATTGTAGGGGCAGGTAAACGGAATTTGCACCGCGCCCTGCCCCTACTTGCTGTCTCCATTTGCTCCTCAGTGCTTTTTCCCACGCCTCTTTCTCGCTATAATCGGACGGAAAAGGGGAGTCTCACATGGAACAATTTGAATACCTCACCACCTTTCTCCAGGCGGAAGCCAAAACCAAAGAGATCAAAGAGTTTGTCAAATCGCGCAATCCAAAGATCAAGAACCCGCCTATCTTCACGCCCGAAGCATTGATTCCTGAACTGAATGGGTTAGGCGCGCAGGGCTGGGAACTCATCACCATGACACCGGTTGCCGCAGTAGGTAGAAAAGGTGATGTGCGCTTCACGGGTGAAGAACCGCGTTGGAGCAACACCTATTTCTGTGTATTTAAGCGTCGTAAACAGGCAGCGGAATGACACATGTCGTCCTGATTACGGGCGCATCCAGCGGCATTGGCTATGCGACGGCGTTAACGTTCGTCAGGCAGGGCTGGAACGTCATCGCCTCGGCACGCCGTGTTGAGAAATTGGCGCAGCTTGAACAAACGGTGAATGCTCTACCGTCGCCGCACGGCGAACTCTTAGCCATCGCCGCTGATGTACAAAAAGCGGACGATATGCAAAACGCCGTGCAGCAAGGCGTAGCGCGCTTCGGACGGCTAGATGCGCTCGTCGCAAACGCAGGCATTGGACAGCGTGGCAGCATTGTCGATTCCAAATGGGAAGATATCGAGACGCTGCTGCGTACCAATATCGACGGCATGCTGCACAGTGTCCGCGCCGCCGTACCAGAGATGCGCAAATTAGGCGGGGGGCACATCGTCATCATCTCGTCCATTGTCTACAACATGGTTTCGCCTTACGCCGCCACCTATGCTGCCAGCAAAGCCTTTGTCAGCAGCAGCGCCGCGGCGCTGCGTTTTGAACTGGAATCCGATCACATTGGCGTAACTGATCTGCTGGTAGGACGCACGGAAAGCGAATTCAATGAACGGCGGTTGGGACAAGCGGGCTACGGCGAAAAAGCCAGTGGGCGTTTGCCGCGTATGAGTGCGGAACAGGTTGCGAACGCCATCGTGCGCGCGTGTAATGGCAAAGGCGGGCGATTCACGCTGAGATTGTTTGATCGCCTCGTCGTGCTAGGCAATATGCTTTTTCCGGGACTCATCGGGCGTATCGCGATGCGGCAGTATAAATAATCGTGAAGTGATTGTTAAATCAGTTGCCTTCGCGAAAACATGCGTTCTATAATGTGTTAATCGTTTAGAACCAACAGTCACTTCAAGGGAAACATTATGCTATCGCCTATCCTTGCCGTAGCCGATATTGACGCCAGCATCGAGTTTTATGTACAGAAGTTGGGGTTCAGCAAGAACTGGAGCATTCCCAATGCCAACGGCAAAACGGACTTCGCCAGTGTGAAGTTTGCCGACGCAGAAATTTTACTCGGCGTGCTGGAAGGCTTCGTCGAGCCAGACGATGTGCAGAAACGCGGCATCGGTGTCCAGCTCTACATCGAAGTGCCGCAGGATATAGACAGCATATACAATCAAGCGAAAGCGGGCGGCGCAAATATCACCCGCGATATTGCGGATCGTGATTGGGGTGAGCGCACATTTTCGGTCAAAGATATAGATGGTTATCATCTACTATTTGCGCAGCGCATGAAGAAAGCGGACTCGTGAATGAATATCCATATACTCGAAAATGACTTTTGGCAGGTAGGTATTCTCCCCGAAACGGGCGCATCCATTGCTTTCGGACGCATCCGACGCGGCGACGAATGGGTAGACTTCATGCGCCCCACTGATCCGACGAACTACAACACTGCCAGCCGCTGCGCCAGTTA
>CALMZT010001212.1 GCA_937870805.1 uncultured Chloroflexota bacterium | reverse complement strand
GCAGCGGCTCATTATTGGTATACACGACGGCGGCATCGACACCACCAACACAAATGACTTCAGGTGCATTGAAGCCAATCGTCTCTAACTGAATATCGTTCAACGTCATCTCATTTGCCGAAAGCAGCGCCGTTAAACCGATATAGCTTGCGCCTGAAGCCACAGGGATTCCAACGCGGCGTCCACATAAATCGGCAATGCTTTCAATGCCACTTTCAGCAGTGGTTACAATGCCGATGGGGAACTGCTGAAACCACGCATATACGTACACGACGGGGCGTTCCTGCGCACGCGCCAAAATGACCTGCTCACCGCTAATGATGCCAAACTGGAGATCATTGCTTGCGATCCGATCAACCCCCAACGCTTCGTCAAAGCCGTGCTCAATCGTGACATTGATCCCGCCATCTGCGAAGTGTCCATTTTCAATCGCCGCGTACATCGGCGCGAACTGGATATTGGGGATGAAGGTCATGAAAAAGGTTAACTCAGTCAGACTAGTGTCCTGTGCTTGTGCTCCGGGCACAACAAGCGCCAGAATCAGCATGATGATTGCAAAAAGTGCTCTTTTGGACATCTTCAAAAACTCCTCAATTAGAAGCCAATACACAATCAAACGCACACATCGGTGCGATGGATTAACGATTCCTGTTTCCGCGTCGCTGCCAAGCCAGCGTATAGTGCCCCAACATGCCGACCAAAACGTACAGTGTCAGCGCCAAAGCTGTGAGCGTAAATACGGCGACAAGCACCAACGCGGTATCAAACGTGCCGCGCGCTGTCACGATGAGAAAGCCTAAGCCCGCCCGCGCCGCTACAAATTCCCCAACCACTGCCCCGATCACCGCCAGCGTTGCGCTCATCTTCAAGCCGCCGATGAGCACAGGCATTGCTGCCGGGATTTCCAGCTTGGTGAATGTCTGCCAGCGATTTGCACGTGCAGCGCGCATCACATCACGCAGCCCTTGCGGCACGCTGCGAATACCCACCAGCGTATTCATCAACATCGGGAAAAAGACAATCAATGTTCCGGTGACGATTTTGCTTTCCACTCCACTGCCAAACCAGATCACCAGAAGAGGCGCGTATGCTACGACGGGCGTCGCCTGAAAACCAACGACAATGGGTGAAATTAAATCTTCTAGAAGTGGTTGCTTGGCGATGATGTATCCTAGAGCCAGCCCACTCAACGAACCTACCAACAGCGAAGCCAGCACCGCAAACAGGGTGACTTGTGTGTGTGCCCATAGGCGTCCATCGAGGAAGACTTCGAGGAATTTTTCGGCAACGGCGCCAGGCGCGGGGATGATGAACTCCGGGTAGATACCGGACAGCGCAATCCCTTGCCAGACCGCTACTAAAACGATCAGCGTGAAAAGCGGTACGCCTTTTCGCACGATGCGTTTAAGGAGTCCAGGCACACGCTTAGAAGGCTTTTCAGGGATAGAGAATTTAGGGAGCGTGTTTTCACGCATAAAAACCCCGCTGTTCAACGTACATTACAACGGGGCAGGAGAAGCCAAAATAATCGGAAGACGTGAATACATCCACCGAGCTTGAACAATGCGCAAAACATTGTTCATATAGCAATGGCAATCAACCCAAACGCTCATTGAACGTTCAGGCTGCTCGACCTTCTTCCATCCAGACTATAACTGTCGGCTCTGGCATTGAACCAGATCCACCGGCACAGGTTGAACCTGTGACTCGCCGCACCAGAATGTGACGGGCGAAACGGGTCGCGGGCTTGGTCATATCCCATAGGATATGCTCTACCGCCGGTAGGGACTTACACCCTGCCCCGAAGGTCTGCTTATTAGATTTGATATTCAGTATAACGGCAATCACCAGCGAAATGCAACGGTGCTGAATGAGAATGGTCTCAGTTTACGGGGATGTTCTCAGCCGCCAATAAGGTAAAGGCGAAGCGTCCCCCCTTAGCGCTGCTGTTGCCTTCCGCC
>CALMZT010001211.1 GCA_937870805.1 uncultured Chloroflexota bacterium | reverse complement strand
CGCGGGCGACCCCGGTCACGCTGACTTCACAAGCGATGTGATTGATGCGCCCGGTAACGACAACCTGTTCGGTGAGGCTGGCGACGACGAAATACTCGGCGGCGGCGGCAATGATGCTATCAACGCAGGCGCTGGCGACGACAGCATGTACGGCGAAGACGGCGACGATACGCTGACAGGCGCATCAGACAGCGACTACTTCGATGGTGGCGCGCACGGGCAGGGCGACACGGCGACGGACTACGTTCCGGGTGATCCTGATTGGGATACGTGCGTCAACGTTGAATTCGGCTGCGCTGCTCCGACGGAAACGCCCACTGAAACCCCAACAGAGACGCCAACAGAGACGCCAACTGAAACACCCACTGAGACGCCTCTACCTGATGGCGATGGCGATGGTATTCCAGATGTCAATGACAACTGCCCAACCACGCCGAATGCCGATCAAGCGGATATTGATCAGGATGGAGTAGGAGACGCTTGCGACTGCGATGTGCTCAATCACGCGCCACTGACAGGTGACGCAATGGGTATCAGCGGGACGCTCGACAGTCCAGCCGACTGCACGCTGAACCTGCCAAGACCACCCGGCTTTACAGTAGCATCGGGGACGGTCAGCGGTGACTTAGTTGCGGCGGGGCGCGAATTGTGGCTGCTGGTCTATGCCCAAAACAACGCTTATTACCCACAAGCGGTTGATGGCTGCAACCCGAATCCGGCAGTCACGATTAACGGCAGCGCATGGTCTACAAATGTCTATTTAGGACTTGCATCGCAAGCGCCTCAGCCGTTTGAGCTAGTGCTCGTGGTTGTGCCAGCAGGGGGTGACGCTGATCAAGCGTTTGAGGCAGATTTGATTGCAGGCTGTCAAGCACAGCAGAATGATCCCTCAACAGAACGTATCTATCGCGCCTTCCAGCCCAGTGAACTCGCGGCTTGGGGAGTGGTAGAGATAGGCTCAACAGCCGACGTACACACGCAGTAGACAAATTACTTAAAACGAAACTGCCCGATCAATCTTGGTTGGGCAGTTTTATTTTTATCATTGAATGATTTAGCGTTTAGCTTTTCCTGCGCGCTGAAGTCGCCAGCGCTGCCATGTGCCGACGACGCCCTGTGGAAACACCATCACGACGATAATGAAGATGCTGCCGAGAAGGAGTCCCCAGATGTCGGCAGTTTGAATGGTGAGGCTGCCAATGGTGATCGTCGTGTCGCGGAACACGGTATCGAGTAAGTGTAAACCTGCCGAACCCACCACAGGTCCCGTGAACGTGCCGATGCCGCCAATAATGGTCATCAGCAGCGGTTCTACCGTGTAGTTGACGCCGAGAATTTCCGGTCCTACTTTTTTGTTCAGCAGAATTTGCAGCATTCCCGCGCCCGCCGCCATCATTCCTGCGAGGATGATCGCCAGCAGCTTGAAGTTCAGCGTGTTGTAACCAATCGCTTGCGCGCGATCTTCGTTTTCGCGCACCGCTTTGAACACCGCGCCAGTGGGGGAGTTCATCAGGCGGCGAATGAACAGAAACGTGAACACAAACATCACCAGCGCCAGGTAATAATAATTCAGACGATTTTGCGAAGGGTCAATCCACAGCGGCAGCTCAGTGATCGAGAAGCCATCTTCCGCGCGTGTGAGTTCCAAACGCCCAAAGTAGATGAAAAACATTTCCGCAATCGCCAGCGTGAAAATGGCAAAGTACACGCCGCGCAGCCGCAGCGAGACCAGTCCGATGAGCAAGCCCACGAAGCCACACACGATCACGGCAATGATCGCGCCAATCAGCAGCGCCGCGCTGGTTTCTATGTCGGTGCGCTCCAGCGCCAAGCCGAGAATATAACCGCCGAGTCCGAAGAACAGCGCGTGACCAAATGACACGACGCCTGTAAAACCGAACATCAGATTGTAGCTCATCGCCAGAATCGCCAGAATGAACAGTTCGATGAGCACCGCCTGCCAGCGCACGGATTCGCCGCGCATCACCATGCGATCACCGCGTACCTGCCCGTAAGGACTCGAATCGGTGAACGCGCCGACGACAAATGGCAGCACGAGCAAGCCGACGAGCACCAGAAGCAGCAGCCAGTTTTCGAGGCGACGTTTGCTGACGGGAACGGGCGTCTGCGCGTCGAGGAAGAGCAGCGAGCTGAACTCCACACGATCCTGCGGCGGCCTGCGGCGCAGGCGCGGCGGTCACCCGCGGGTGCCCCAGCGAGGCGGTTTCAACCATCGTGCTGTACTGAACTTTGCCCTATCCCCGCCGCGACCATAACGGCTTGACGGCAAAGGTCGAGCCGGCCTC
>CALMZT010001210.1 GCA_937870805.1 uncultured Chloroflexota bacterium | reverse complement strand
CGTGCTAATTCGTCCATATCCCGATTGTAACGCTTTATCTTCTCATACGATACAATTCCCCTGAGTAGTTACGAAAATCTTTACTGTCTGCCCAATGACGGTGTAGGAATAAATCTTGCCCGCGTACAGATCAAGCAGCAAGCGCATCGCTTCACTCGGCTGTGACACGGTACCCGCTTCAGGCAGCAAGTCGGATGACACGATAAACAGCGTATTGATGTCGGCGCGGGTGTTGCCATTAACCGCCTTCTTGATGAAGCCCGCCGACAATTCGCCCGCCACCAGATAAATCATCACACTCTCGAAAAAACCGGGCTGTTCGAGTTCCAGCACCAGCGAGCCTTCGTCTTTTACACGCAGGTTCTTGACGGTTTTAACTTCGCGCAGCCGATCCACTAAATAACTGAAAGCCGTATGTAGACTACTCATGACATCTCCTAACATGCCATTTTAGCAGTATGTTTTAACAAGGGACAAGAGGGCTGGATTGAGAATAAAGTGATGCTGGAAGAAGGGTGATGAATTGATTTCCATAACAAGGGGATTATGCTATTTTACTTTTAGATTACGGAGTCTGTAGGGGCGCACCTGCGTGTGCGCCCGATTGTGGGCAGACACATCGGTCTGCCCCTACAATTCTCAATATGCCGTATTCAATGGTTAACCTTCATAATTAGGTTTCTGAGGGAAAACCATGTCACGATTTCTCCCTCAAATTACTTATTGTGAAGTTTAACCAATAGTTAAAGAGCATAATCCCTTTGTTCAGACAGACCTCATTTTATAGAGAAATGGAATGTATTTTACTGAAAACTGTCAACTGATAACTGATGACTCTCAACTAATTCATTGAAAAAGGACTCTTCGGGGTCTCGTCCTCGTTCCGTTCCCTCATGAAGTTCAACAGCGCCAGTTCGCGGCGATACATGCGCCGTAGTTCGGTCAACATATCCGTCATACGCTCCGATGCCAGCAGCGTCTGCTTTTGATCGGTGGGGATTTGCAGCAGCACCGCCGATAGATACGCGATGGTGGTAGTATCGTTGGGCAGTTGGCTGCTGTCGAATTGGATTTGCCCCGCGTCTTTGAGGATATCCAGATAGCGCAAAATCATCGGGCGCAGCCGTGCGATGCCCCGCGTCACCGCCCGCATGTCGTGATCGCGCAGTGGGAACAGTTCGACGACGCCGACGAGATACGGCTTATCATGCTTCAGGTCAATAATACGAAAGCGTTCCTGTCCCAGTGCGAGGAGATTCATACGCCCCTGCGTCAGCGGCTGCACCTGTTTGATTTCTGCGGTGCAACCGATCAGATGTGGCTCTGCGGCAGGATCCGCTGCCTCGCGTCCCTGCCTAATCAGCACGACGCCAAACGGCTGCTTGGTATCGACGCAGTAGTTAATCATCTGCTTATAGCGTTCCTCAAAGATATGCAAACTGATAGGCATACCGGGAAACAGCACTGTATTCAGCGGAAACAGGGGCAAGTCAAACATGGCGCGCTCATGCGTAAATAGAGGTTAGGCATACCTATACCCAACCTCTATTATAACGAGATTTTACTCACGTCCCAAATACGAGCGCGATTTATTGCATGGAGGGAATCAGCTACAGAGTTAACGCATTGCTCATTGCTCGTTGCTTTTTACGACGTAATGTCCTGCCGCCGGAACAGGAACAGTGTCAGCGCGATCAAGCCGACAATCCACAGGGCGATAATCAGCAGCGACGCCTCCATGCTGAAGGGTTGCAAACTGTAGTCCACTGCCACGCGATAGCTGAACCCTGCGCCATTCTTCACCCACGCGCTGATGTTCGCCAGATTGTAGCCCGGCGTGAACTGGTACAGGCTCATGATTTGCACGGGCAGCTTCAACACGTTGTAAAGGATCAGCGTCAAAATCAGCACCGTCGTTTCACCTAAGCTGAGAATGAATCCCACCAACAGGCTGCCGAGAATGTTGCGCGTAATCATCGCTGCCGCCGCTGCATAGCCGCTGGCAATGAACGTCGCACTCAGCGTAATCAGCAGTTGCAGCAGATAATCGCCTAAAAATTCGCCAGCAATTTCGGGTGTTAGCGCGGGACCAAATTCAATCCCTGCCATGCTTGACGTAATCCATGTGCCCATCACAGCAATGATCGAAAAAGCGATGATCGAAACCACTACGAACACCGCGAGGGCGATAAATTTCATGAGAATCAGCGGCACACGTCGCCTGCGCGGGACAAGGTTCTTCCATGTCCCGTACTGATATTCACCCGCAAACATGATGGCAGTGAACGCTAGGATAATCAGCCGTCCCACCTCGTTATTCATAAACGAGACGGTTTCGATCATGCGCGTATTCCAGGGAATCGGACCCAGCATTTGCAGATACTCCCGATAGTCGCTGCTCAACGCTGAGATGACAATCGCCAGTATCGACATACCAATCGCAGCAGCCGGGAAAATCCAGATCAGCAAGCCCACTGCCCAACGGTTGCCAGTCGTCTTTTGCCATTCAGCGCGAAATAGACTAACCATGAGTCGTGTTCTCCTGTATCACGGCGAGGAAGTATTCTTCAAGCGATTGTTTCTGGCTGACGACTTCGTAAACCTCAATATCTGCGGCGATCAGTTGGCGGATAATTCTCGGCACATCGCCGCGTTCGGCTTCCAGCGTCATGCTGTGGCTGTTGGGTGTCACAGCGTAACGTGCGCCTAACACAGCAGCAGCTTTGTCCAATGGCGCGGCTTCGATGCGCAGCTTGGCTTTGCCTTCCAGCAAGCCTTTCACCGTGCCTTCGCGGATAATCTCGCCTTTGTTGATAATCGCTACACGGTCACAAATCTGCTCGACTTCGTTCAACAGATGGCTGGACAGCACAACCGTTTTGCCGTGTTTATCTGCCAGTTCGCGGATAAAGGTACGCATCTCCTGGATGCCACTGGGGTCGAGTCCATTCGTCGGCTCATCGAGGATAATCATATCGGGGTCATGCAGCAGCGCCGCCGCCAAGCCCAAACGCTGTTTCATGCCCAGCGAATAGCTCGAAAAACGCTGCCTGGCGCGTTCCGTCAAATCGACTTGTTCCAACAAGGCTCTGATGCGCTGTGGGTTGTAGTGTCCTGCGGTGCGCGCCAGCACTTCAAGGTTTGCCTGCCCGCTGAGATAAGGATAAAACGCCGCACCTTCTACCGTTGCGCCGACCCGCTTCAAAATGTCATGCTCACGCTGCACATCTTTGCCATACAGCAGCACACGCCCTTGCGTCGGACGCAGCAGCGTCAGCATCATGCGGATAGTCGTCGTTTTGCCCGCGCCGTTGGGACCTAAGAAGCCAAACACCTGTCCCACGCCAATGTCCAGCGTCACGTTTTTGACGGCATGAACTTGTTTTTTGCCTCTGCCGAAAGTTTTGCTGATATTTTCAAAGCGAACTGCGCTTTCCATAATCCCCCTTATGGCTCATGCGAATTATTACAGTGTATGACAATCTTGCATGATGACAAGCCCCCAAGATTTAGGGAGCATAAGGTACAATGCTTGGTGGCTATTGTGTACAAGTAATGCTGTTTCGCCCTGAACAAGGGGATTAATTCCCTTGTTCGCAGTCCATTTACCCATGAACCTTGCTTTGCCTTTTACTGATAACTGACAACTGATAACTGATAACGAACACATGGTAAACGACGACAACATTTTCCCCGTAGTCATCATCGGCGGCGGGCTGGCGGGGCTGACGGCGGCGCTGCACTTGGCTGCGCGCGGCATCGCACCGTTGGTACTCGAAGCCGATCA
>CALMZT010001209.1 GCA_937870805.1 uncultured Chloroflexota bacterium | reverse complement strand
TGCAGGCCTTCGCGCCAACCATGACCAAATTCCTGCTCCAGGGTGCGCCCGGTGAAGGCCAACCACTGTTTATTAAAGTAGTTGCGCTGTCCATCGGTTTCCGCCAGCCAGATCAGCACCGGCGCGGTATCGGCCATGACGCGGAAGCGTTCTTCGCTCTCTTTCAATTCGTTCTCGGCTTGTCGTTCTTCGGTCACGTCGCGGAACACCAGCACCGCGCCCAGCACCCCGCCATCTTCACCTCGGATCGGCGCGCCGCTGTCGGCAATCGGAATTTTGACCTCATCGCGGCGCATCATGACGGTGTGATTGGCTAATCCGACGACTACACCATCGGCTAATACTCGTATCAGCGGATTTTCCACCGGCAGAAGGGTTTCTTCGTTGAAAATTGGAAACACCTCGATCAGGTCTTTTCCCAGCGCTTCATCCCTGGGCCAGCCGGTCAAGGATTCGGCGATCTCGTTCATGAAAGTGACATGTCCTGCCGTGTCGGTAGCGATCACCGCGTCGCCGATGCTGGACAGCGTGACCCGATACTGCTCGCGTTGTTCCGCCAGCGATTTCTGCATCTGCATCCGGGCGGCAATTTCTGCTTCCAGGATTTGTTCGCGCTGGATTGATGCCGCCAGTTCCGCCCGAAAAGCCCTGGCGAACATGTCGAGCAGGACGCATAACAAAATGAGTACCAGCCCAAAACCGGTCAGGCGCGCGGCGGGCGTTGACGTAGCGAGTAATTGTTCCGGCGTGAGGATCGCCTGTTCCCCCAGAGCAAAAAACGCGACAGTCAGGAAATTGACGACTGCGGTCAGGAAGAACAGGCGGCGGTTCAGTAAAAATGCCGCCAGTATCAGCGCCAGCATTGAGGTAAAAAGTGCCTGCTGGTTTCGGAAAAACCCATTTACCGCCAGGGATCGCGCCTGGCTGAGCAGGATACTGACGATGATGATGCCAATCGCCCAGTTGAAATAACCCCGGCGTAAGACATATAAGCCGCCGACCAATGCCAGCGCGAATAGGAAAGCCGGAATTAACCCAACCACTGCCTCTGCCGTCACACCGGTAATGATGAAGCTCAGTACGACTGCCAGCAGCAGGACGGCGATGAAGCTGATGAAGAATATTTGCAGGACGGGCGCCAAGCGCCGCTTAATCGGATCAGTAAACGGCAGGTCGGTAAGCCAGCCGCGAAAAGATTGAATCTGCCGCATACATGCCTTCTAAAATTTTGGAGTGCTATTAAATGCTACATCCGATAATTCGTTTAAAGCGGACGAGACATGTCTCGCCCCTACAAGTCAGGCTCGTTTTATCCAAGTTATTTGCTGGATGAAGCACTAAAGAACGAGTATTAACATTCTTACACGGAATGACTGTATATAACGTAAATGATACAAAAAAGCATCACCCGTGTTACTCATTTTAGTATGGGAAATGTAGCTTTTCTGCCGCGCGTTTTTTGGTTTCTTCCGGGCGGCGATCATAACGGCGGGTCGTATCCACACTGGCGTGTCCGGCGATGTTGGCAACGGTGGCGATGTCTACCCCCCGCTCCAGCATTTCACCGACAAAAGTGCGGCGCATATCATGGGGCGAAAAATCTTTCACCCCGGCTTCTGTCGCCCGTTTTTTGAGCATATCATAGATACTCTGGGCGTTCATACGGCGCGGTGTGATGCGGCTGCCTTTCAAAATCGGCACGAACAACGGCCCGGCCTGCAACTGGGCTTTCGCCATCCAATCGACGAGCGCCCGCAGCGCGCCGCCCTGGACATAGACGGTGCGCTGTTTGCGCCCTTTCCCCGCCCGCACCAGCAGCCTGCCCGTCGCCGGATCGACATCGCTCACGTCCAGCGCCACCAATTCGGCTCGCCGTAGGCCGCAGGTATACAGTAGGCCAATAATGGTGGCATCGCGCGTCCCGGCGGGTGACGAATCCGCTTTGCAGACATTCACCAGCGCCAGAATTTCCCCGGCGGACAGTTCGCGCCCGGCGGGGACAGACTCGCCTTTGATGTTCTGCACATCGATGGATCGCTGGTAATCTTCGGCGCTCATCTGGCCTAAACGCCAGGCCTCTTTCAGGACACCGCGCACAGCGCTCAAGGTTCGGTTGGCGGTGGCCGGGCTGTAGATTTGGCTGAGTCGAGCGCGTAAGGCAGCCGTGTGTGGGTAGCGCATCGCCCCCCAACGGATGGAGAGGATGTCGGCGCTGCGGGCATCCTGGCCGGTCAGCAGCGAGGCCACTGTGCGTAATGCCTGGGTCATCACCCGCCGCGAACGTTCGGATGCCAGGCTGTAAAGATATACGGCTGCCGGATTCTGGTCAATCGGCGGCAGATAGTGTTCGATTAAATCAGGATAAATGGTGTAATCCAGATACAGGACGGCATCGCGCACCGTCAGCGCGTTCAGGGTGCGAATATCAACTACGCCATCGCAGTATTCACAAACGGCCATGAAGTTGGCATCAATGATGCCGGGGTTGCCCTGCTCATCAGCCGTACGCGCCCACCGGGCAGTATATCGCTGGCTGCAATGCGGACAGATGATAGCAATCGGGCGTGTCGATTCAGTCATAAGGATCGTCTCCAACCAACCGTCAGAGACTTATTTATAACATAAATTTCAACCTGTGCAAACTCCCATTTGCATAGGCTATTTAAGCCCTAATATGCCCTCTTTGGCCTAAAGTTATTGGTGTCCTATGCTACCTTCAAGAACGCAGCATTCGCAGCCCGCTGCCAACAACGATAAATTCACTGATCTCGTGCGCCAGTACCGCAATGGGAAGGGTAAACCATCCAAATACCGCCCCGATTACCAAAATACTGATGACTACAATGGACAACCCCAAATTTTGGTTGACCACTGATTGGTTGCGCCTGGCAAGGCGTAAAGCATACACCAGCCGTTCCAGATCATCGGCCATCAATGCCACATCAGCGGTTTCTAGCGCCACATCCGTTCCGGCTGCGCCCATTGCAACGCCTACGGTTGCTTCGGCTAGGGCGGGCGCATCATTAACTCCGTCACCAACCATTGCTACCCCACCATATTTTTGGGTGAGATCGCGGACACGGGTTACTTTATCTTCCGGCTTTAAATCGGCGTAAAACTCATCTATGCCGACCTCGCCGGCAATTGCTTGCGCCGTCCGCTCATTATCACCAGTGAGCATCACCACCCGCTTGATACCCAGTGCGTGAAGATCATGTATTGCTTTTTGGGCATTGGGGCGGATCGTATCCCGGATGGCAATTGCGCCCCACACTTCCTGTTTTGTGCCAGTGAGGATAACGGTTTTCCCCGCTGATTGAAGGCGAGTAATATCCTGTTCAATTTCGGCCAAATTCACTCCAAACTGTTTGGTAAACAGATCAGGGCTGCCCACATACACAGTTTCGCCGTTTATTTGAGCAGATGCCCCTGCTCCGGTCAGGGACTGAAAATCAGTGATTGGCGTAAGGGTAACTGCCTGATTTTCTGCATAGCGCGTAATTGCTAGCGCTAAGGGGTGTTGACTACGGTTTTCAATACCAGCAACGATGGCAAGCATCTCTTGGGGGGACTGACGGTATTTTGCCAGAGGGATAACCTCAGTCACTTCCGGCTTGCCGCTGGTGAGCGTTCCAGTTTTATCTAAGGCTACAACGTTTATTTTTGCGAGTTCTTCAAGGTACAACCCGCCTTTAATTAGCACGCCGTTACGCGCACCCGTTCCGAGAGATGCGACCAGCGTAATGGGAATAGAGATCACCAGCGCGCAGGGGGCAGCCGCAACGATGAAAACCACCGCGCGGGTAAGCCAGGTTTCCCAGACTCCACCAAAAAGAATTGGAGGAAGCACCGCAAGGAGTACCCCGACGAGCAGCACAGCGGGGCTGTAGCGCACCCCAAAGCGTTCGATAAAGCGCTGATTTTTGCCTTTCTTCTCCTGTGCCTCCTCGACCATGTGAATGATACGAGCGATGGTGTTATCGGCAAAGGTCTTGGTGGCGCGGACTTCCAATGCGCCTTCGCCGTTGATGCTGCCTGCAAATACTATATCATCAGGGTGTTTTTCCACTGGCACACTCTCGCCAGTTACAGGGGACTGGTTGACATTGGAATACCCCACCAGCACCATACCATCTGTCGGGACAGACTGACCAGGCTTGACAATGAAAATATCACCAACTGCAAGTTCTTCTACTGGAATTTCAACTTCTCGGTTTTCCCGCCGTACCAGCGCCATTTTTGGGGTTAAATCCATCAATGCCCGCACTGCCGAGCGGGTTTTTTCCTCGGTGTACCCTTCCAGCGCCTCAGAGATCGAGTACAGGAAAACGAGCATTGCGCCTTCTTCCGCCGCACCGAGCAAGGTGGCGGCAATGGCAGCCACACTCATCAAGAGTTCAATGCCAACCTGACGTTCATAGATGAGTTCTTCCAGCGCTTCGCGGCCAAAGTAATAGCCGCCGATGAGGATCGCGGCTACGTAGAAAATGAGCGATAGCCCCTCGGCAACACCAGATCGTTCCAATATAAAGCCAACTGCCAGCAAGACCCCCGCGACAACGGAGGTTATTACTTTGGGGTTTTCCCATAATTTGGGCTGTTGTGGGGTGCTGCGGCCCACTTGTGGCGGGAAACCAATAGCATCTAACTTCTCCCGCAGCGCTTCTGGTGATGTAGTTTCGGAATTGTATGTCAGCGAGACCTTCGCTGATTTTGGATAGATTTTCAGATCGAGAATGCCCTGAAAATCGTGCAGTCCGCGCTCTAAGGCGGCTGCGTCATGTTCACAATCCATGTTTGCCACATACACATCAAAATGCGTAGTTTTCATGGTTACTCTCTCCTTAATAGTTAGCCGATTACACGCGGCACAAAGCGCCCTGTGTATTTCATATACTCCAGGTATTCTTCTCCAAACGCTTCCACCATCATCCGCTCTTCGTTGGGTACACGAAGTATGAAGAACAGCGCAAATCCGATGGGCGCAAGGGCGGTAAGCCAATTTGCAGTAGTCAGCCACAGACCAACTGCCCAGAGAAACATCGCAGAGTACATAGGATGTCGTATCCACTGATAGAGACCTGTTGTAACGAGCCGATGCCGTTTTTGAAGCTCTAACGTAGGACTAAAACTTGGGCCTAATGTCTGATAACCAACCAGAGGATTAACACGCTTCTGACGCTTTGCGCCGCTACTGTCATCGGTAGAGCAGTACAAAAAAGACAGGTGGCGCATTTCTCCTTCAATCACCTGGCTTTGGTTCTACAGTGGCATTGTCATAACGGGTACATTCATAAACGCCCTTTGCTACATCAGCAAGCAGGGTTTCAACAATAGTAATGAGTTGATCGACTCGATCATCACTTAAGCGATACACCATGTATCGCCCCGTTTGCTCGGCCAGAACCAGACCACAATCTTTTAAGCAGTTGAGATGGTTAGAGACGTTAGGTTGGGACAGACCCGTTAGCGCTACGATTTCGTTGACCGCCAATGGCTTTTCTCGTAAAACCGTCAAAATGTGTAACCGGGAGGCATCCCCAAATCCCCGAAAGAGCTTGGCTTTCAGGTTGAGAGTCACAGTATCCGCAGTCATAAGCATAGGAAATGCACCCTATATCATTATATCAGTATATGATGATATGTTAAAATTGACCCCTTGTCAAGCATCCTAAATGCCAGCAAACGGTACGAGGTTAGAGGGTTGACGCACAGTCCTATTTACATCGGGTAAATTATCTTCAAA
>CALMZT010001208.1 GCA_937870805.1 uncultured Chloroflexota bacterium | reverse complement strand
CTGAGTCGTTTGTTTTGGTTGACAACTACTCTACCTCAAAAGCCCTACATCCCTTCATTTTTGGCGAAGGTATTGAGATGTATGAGCGCATTAAAAGAAGATTTGAATACGAGTGACGTATTGTGAAGGGGATATGGCAGTGTGGTTCGTCGTGGGTGAAAAGGAAGCAGCATATGAAAATTAATCACATTGCGATTGTTGTAGAAGACGTGGATGTGGCGCGGCAATTTTGGGAAGTCGCGTTAGGGTTAGAAGTGCAGCACACAGAGCGCAACGAAGAAGAAGCCGTCGAGATCGCTTTTTTGCCGACGGGGGAGAGCGAAATCGAATTGATCGCTCCGATTACGGACGACAGCGGCGTTGCGAAGTATCTGGCGAAGAAGGGCGCCGGTTTGCATCATCTGTGCTTGGAAGTCGATGATATTGCGGCGCGCCTCGAACACTTGAAGGCACACAACGTCGAACTCATCAACGATACGCCAAAGACCCGACCCGATGGCACGAAGTATGCGTTTGTGCATCCCAGGAGTACGGGTGGCGTGCTGTTGGAATTGTACGAACTACCTCATGAGGCGTAGAGTATAATAAGGCAAGGGTTGAAAGGACAGAATTCATGGTTATCCAAAAACAACTGATGACCACTCCTGAATTTCTGGCGTTCGCCAACGCGCCAGAAAATGCGGATAAACTCTTGGAACTCATTGATGGGGAGATTGGGCAAAAGGACGGAAGTTTCATGCCATCAGTTGTTGCCGGTGCTATCTGTGCGTTCATCACACAGTACAATTTAAGTTACAAAACTGGTCGGGTGACGAGCGCAAGTGCAACTTACGTGATAGGTGAAAAAGATGCATATACGCCTGGCGCTGCTTATATCTCGAAGCAACGGATGCCCGAACGTCCGCCGCGCGAATGCCCCATCCCGCCTGATTTTGCCGTTGAAGTCAAATCGCCTACCGACTCCAAGCGTGCGCTGCGGCGTAAAGCGGAAAAATACCTGTCGGCTGGCACACGCCTCGTTTGGCTTGTTTTCCCTGACGATCAGCAGGTTGAGGTCTATTCTATTCATGATGAAGACTTGCTCCCCGTTGGCATTGATGGCATTCTGGACGGTAGAGATGTACTGCCCGGTTTTACGCTGGCTGTAAAGGATATTTTCCCCACTTGATGAGACGCCTATTCCTTTGTCTGTTTTTCAGTTTATGCACCCTTTCGCTTGTTTTTGCTCAAGAGGATGTCTGTGCTGAGACTGTCCGAGCCGCCATCGACTCAACGCTGCAACACTGCGCGAACATGGGCGTAAATGAGGTGTGCTACGGCAATGGCACGCAAGAAATCGCTGCGCGTGGTGATAGCGAAGCCCTGTATAGTGAACCTGGCGGTGTCGTAGAAACAGGCGTTGTCGATGTGCTGGCGCTGTCGTCTGATGACGAGGCGCTGTCCATTGCGCTGCTGACCCCGCGCGCCAATTTTGTCGATGGATATCTCAACATGGTCGCGCTCGGCAATGTTTCACTGCAAAATCTGGGCAGTGCGCGCTCGGATTTCGTCGCTGCGCCTGTCACGGTTTCGCGGCGTAACGGCGCGCAAATTTACAGTCAACCCAACACCCCTACGGATGAGTATTTGTTTTGGGGGGAAGTCGTGCGCGCTGTAGGGCGCAGCGCTGATGAAAATTGGCTGCTGGTGCTGCGCGAGGATGATACATCGGCGTGGATATTTGCTACTGATATAGACGCCGATTTCGCTTTCGCACTGCTGCCCATTGTTGAACCGAATGAAAACATTCAGCCGCCGTATGCGGGTTCGCTGCAAACGCTGACGCTCATCAGTGGCGAGTCAGCGTGCGCAGTTGAAAGCGGTTTGATTGTGCAGTCGCCGGATTTGGAACGAAAGGGCTTTCTCAACGTCAATAACCTGGATATTCAGTTTACGGGTACATTGTTCTTGCAGGCACAGCCCGGCGAATCGCTGATCGTGAGCGTGTTGAATGGTGAAGCACTGCTCGGCGCTGACGAAGATCTGTTCACACTTCATGAAGGTGAACGCTTGTTGTATCCCTTCAATGGAGAGACGCTGGGTGAACACGGTTTGCCCGAACCCTATCATTACGTTGCCGCGAGAAATCTACCTTTGTTCTATCTGCTGCCGCGCACTGTTGAACTACCATTTTCGACAGGCGGCTTGCTGACGACGTATGCAGACGGTGATTTGGCAAGGATTGACGCGCAAGTGCCGTGCACAATTGCATGGACAGTGGCAATAAACTTACGCGCGGGTCCAGGCACAGGTTATGCCATCCGACAGGGCGTTGAAGCCAACTTCCGCGCCACCCCCGACGCACGCGCAGTAGGCACTGATGGCGTGCTGTGGTGGCGTCTGGCAGAAGGCATCTGGCTTAGCTCGGAGAACACACTGGCGGCAGGTACATGTGGCACGCTGTCGATGGTAGAGGACCCAGAAAACGATAGATAGGAGTGTGCGGCGAAACATGCGTTGGAAGCTGGTGATTTTTCTACTCGTCCTGTGTACCATATCGTTCGCCGCTGCGCAGGACGATTGCGCGCTCCGTGCCGCTGCTGCGGCGCAAGCGACAGCCTCAGCCTGTGCGTCAACGGCGCGGAACTTTGCCTGCTTTGGCAGCGCGCCGGCTGATGCGCGCGCGCGGATGGGTGCGCCCGAAATGATGTTTTCTGAATCCGGCGCGCTGGCTGATTTGCGCACGCTGCGGCGTTTGACGGTCAGCGCAAATGAAACGGGCTGGGGCATGGCGTTGATGCGCGTGCAAGCCAATCTTCCCGATACCCCTGTGGATGAAAACGTGACGCTGCTGGCGTTTGGTGATGTGCAGATTACGAATGTGGGCACAGAGGCGCTTGCGCCAACGACGCTGATGGCGACGGCGACGACGGGGGTGAATATCCGCGCGCTGCCGACGGATGACGCGGCGATTCTGGCTTCGCTCACAGGCAGTCAAACGGCACAGGTCGTCGGGCGTCTAAGTGATAGTTCGTGGCTGCAAATTACGCTGCCTGATGGCTTACAAGCAACAGGTTGGGTGTTTGCGGCACTGCTGGGCGTGGACGGCGATGTGAATACGCTCACTGTGATTGACCCGAATGTGCCGCAGTATCGCCCGATGCAAGCGTTTCGTTTTCATAGTACACAGGTGGATGCGGGCTGCGCAGGCGCGCCTCAAAGCGGAATACTGATACAGACGCCTGAAGGCGCGGGGCGCGTCCTGCTGTCGATCAACAACGTCAATGTGCGCATCGGCTCAACAGCGTTTGTGCAAGCAATCGAAGGCGGCTTACTAACGTTTCACTTACTCGACGGCTCGGCGCTGATTGATGGGGAAGGGGGCAGCGTCTTGATTCCAGCCGGCACACGGGCGACAGTTCCCCTGAATGGCGATGGGCTGGCGATGGGCGTACCCAACGGTCCATTTCCTTACGACGAAGCGGCGATTGCCAATTTGCCACTGGCACTGCTGCCAACCGCGATTACGGTCACGCCATCGCTGACGCGGGAGCAAATCGAAACGCTGCGCACAGGCAGCGCACTCACGCCCATCGCCCCTGCTGGCACTCAATGGACAAACGCAGCGGGCTTAATCAGCGATACGTGCGGCGGGGCTGCTCAAGGCGCGACGTTCCCGGTGACGCTGGTCTTTGATAGCAGCAATGCACTGGTCAATCTCGTATGGGACGAGGTGGTTTTCACGATGAACCGCGCTGAGAACGGCTACGCGGGGACGGCGCGCTCAGGTGATGCGCGGTATACACTTGACCTAGCGCTCACTTCTCCGACGACGTACAACGCGGAGTTAGTGGTGGGTTTTGACTTTTCGCCAACCTGTGCGTGGCGTTACAATTGGGACGGAACCTCCTCCGGTTAAGGGATTTTGCCTTCTATTTCATTTCGCATATCATAGAGATAACGTTAATTCGGGATAAGGATTTTTGAGTAGAGGATATTGGGTCGGGCGCACGCCGCTTCGCTTACATGGTGCGCCCCTACGAGTACGCGACACAGTATTTATCCTGTTTAACCCGAATTCAGGTTAGAGATAGCATAAATGATGAGAATGGTGGTGACGATGAAAAAACTGGCGGCAGTGTTTTTGCTATTCCTGTGTGTCACAAAAGTTTTAGCACAGGAAGAATGTGCGGCGCTGGTGGAGCAGGCACTGGCGGCAACTGGCGATGTGTGCACCGGAGTCGAGCGCAATCAAGCGTGTTATGGCAACATCAGCCTGACCGCAACGCTGCGCCCTGACGCAACCGATGTGCAGTTTGTTGAGGCAGGGGACCGCGCTGATTTGACCGTTATTGAAGACATCGCATTAGATGGTCTGGATGCACAAGAGGATGTGTGGGGCATTGCCATCCTGCAAGTGCAGGCAAACCTGCCGGACACGCTGCCGGGACAAAACGTGACCATGCTCTTGTTCGGTGATGTGGAAGTGGAAAACGCCGGGACGTTGGGCATGGGCACTACATTGAGCGGCACGGCGAACACTGGCGCAAATATCCGACGTTCGCCAAGCCAAAACGGCACCATCATTGGCTCATTAATCAGCGGCGACAGCGTACAGGTCGTCGGGCGGCTGGAAGATGGCACATGGCTGCAAGTGCAGCTTCCCGGTCAAGAAACCGTCGGCTGGGTGTTTGGCGAACTGCTCAACATAGATGGTGATGTCAATGCCTTAGAAATCACTGAGGCTGGCGTGCCACAGTTTGGACCGATGCAGGCGTTTTATTTCCGCAGTGGTATTGGGGATGCAGCGTGCGCCGAAGCACCTGAAAGCGGCGTGCTCGTGCAAACACCTGAAGGCGCGGGCATGATTACGCTGAACGTGAATGACGCCACGATCACATTGGGTTCAACGGCGTTTTTGCAAGCGGAACCCGGCGGCGAAATGACTGTGAACCTGATCGAAGGCGGCGCGGTGGTGCAAACTGAATGGGACGTGGAATATGTGCCTGCGGGAGCGCGCGTGCGTATGCCGCTGCGCGATGATGGGCGCGTCGAAGTCGCTGATTACACACCTGAGCCATACAACTATGACCGCCTGCTGACGCTGCCAATCAGCTTACTGCCGCGTGAAATCACGATTGCACGCCCGCTAACGCAAGCGCAGATTAACGGCTTGCGGGCGACGCCTACACCGCTGCCGCCCACTGCGACTCCGATCCCGCCGACAGTCGCCATCACTGTAGAAAATTGGACGGTGACGCAGACGGTGGTGCGCGATACCTGTGAGATCGCCGACAATTCGACGTTTGGAATTCCTCTGACATTTGATGAGGATCGAACGCTGGTGGGTCTCAATTGGATGGGATTCTATTTCGCTATGAGTCCCAGTGGATTGGGGTACGTCGGTTCTGTCACCGATAGTAACAACATCAACTATACCGTCAATTTAGTATTCCAGGGTCCAACATTTTTTACCGCTGATGCGAGTGTACGACGCCCGTCAGGTGCGGCGGCAGGTTGTACGACTACACTGCGGTGGGATGGTCGGTATCCATAGGTTCGAAGGGCAGGTGTTTAAGGAAAGGCATTGAGCGCTCGCAAAAACCTCACCCCAACCCCTCTCCCATTGCGCAAAGTGGCATCGGTTGGGAATATGTGTGGCGCGGGAGAGGGGCTTCCAGACGCGCGTGGGTGAGCGTTTACGTCAGGACTTTCGCTTTTCAACAGCCATCTGTACCTGAACAAGGGGTTTAAACCCCTTGTTCG
>CALMZT010001207.1 GCA_937870805.1 uncultured Chloroflexota bacterium | reverse complement strand
CAGCGCCTTACCGCCTTCAGCGGCATTCGCGTTCGCCGTCTTGACCGTTTCGCCGCTTAATTGGCGAAGGTATTGATTTTTGAGACAATTGCGATAGATACGGACTCGACACATGGAGAGGGACTTCAGATTTGCGCGGCTGAACACTGCGATTGATAGTTTTTGCAGGTGGGACGCGCCCAAATAGCCATCACAGTGTGACTAACGCTGTGCGAAATCGCGTTCGGCGCGGCGACGGCGGTAGCCTGCGGGCTGCGGCGGTGGATCCTGTTCGTAGTGGGCGACGATCTTGCGCAAATATTCGCTGAGCGGCGTGTACTGCATCCCCAATTCGGTTTTGCTGCGCGTGTTGTCCAGTTCGCTCATCCAGCGGTCACTGAATGGTGAACAATCGGGCAAAAAACCATTAGCTTCGAGCAGGCTGCGCTTGACACGAATAATGTGCGGCTCAATGCCCATCAGATCGCCCACAATCCGCAGAAACGTTTCGAGCGACGTGGTTTCATCCTGCGAGATGTTATAGGCGCGTCCTTTGCCCTTGCCAGTTTCAAGAATCATGCAAATGGCGGTGACGACATCGCCCGCGTAGATATGGCGCAGCGGGTAATCGGGCGTTTCGGGCACAAGGATGGGTCCGCCGTCTTTCAGGCGCAGCATGTAGCTGTAGAAGCGTTTGAAGTGATCGCGTTCGCCATTGACCATCGGGATACGCAGCGAGGTGTAGGGAAAGCCGCGCTCCTGCCCTGCTTTCGCCATGATGTCTTCGACCTGGCGCTTTTCCACGCCGTAGAGCCATTCTTCATGACCGTAGGTGTTGGGCTTGGGCGCAGGCATCACACGCCCTTCATAATTTTCTTCTTTGAAGGGGCGCTCAATTCCTTCGCGGACGAGATACACCTGACCTGTACTGAGAAAGATGTAGTGTCCTATGCGCCCATCAAGCACTTCGACAATATCTTCGGCTTCTGCGCCTTTGTAAACCACATTATCCACAACTGCATCAAAGCGCCGCCCGGCAAGGACTTTTTCAAGCTGGGCGCGGTCTGTTCGATCTGCGCGCAACCGCTCAATCTCTGCGGGGAGTTCGTCGCGTTCAATGCCACGATTAATGATGGTCACGTGATGTCCGGCACGTACTAATTCGTGGACGAGAAAGTGTCCTACATTGCGCGTGCCGCCGATGACAAGAATATCCATGAAGTAAAGTTCCCAGTCACTAGTTTTGAATCGTTTTTAGGGCGAACACCGCTTCGCTCACGTGGTTCGCCCCTACAAATCACAACAACCAAGAAATTATAACGTTTCTCAAGAAGGTCTAGTATAACGATGAAATAAGGCATATCGGTAGGGCGAAGTCGCTGCGCTTCAGTATATTAAGCAAAAAGTGTTACAATGAAATGAAAAACGAAACATTGACGAAAGAGGGCGCTATGTTCCAGCATCCTGATACGGGCTATCATCAGATCAAGCTGCGTCTTCAACGCCGTATGCAAAGCGAAAAAACTGCCGAACAACTGCTTGAGATGGTGCGCGAAGCCTTCAAGCGGGCGCAAGTTGCAGAAGGCATTGTCATGTCGCGCGCCGAACAAAATCGGATGCTGCGCGATGTGCTGGACGACATGGTGAGCGAGATATTGAAGAGATTGTAAGCAATGAGTTCAAAGTCGAAAGTAAAAAGACAAAAGTGATCTTGCACATCTGAACTCATCCCTCAGGAATAACCCTCCCTCCTATCGTTGCCAACAAGAGAGAGGGAGTTATTTACATACTTCTGATCATGCGCGTTGACAGAGCCTAGCTGCTCGCGGTTAACAGCACTGTGCCCGCATTCGGGATAAAGGCACAGGTATACGCGCCCTGCGTGCTAGAGGACAACAACGCCGGAGTGCGCGGCGTGCCAGCAGCATCCAGGAAGATAAAGTTGCCAACACCCAGCAGGCACACCTGTATCGCGCCTGTGAAGCTCACATTACCGGGCGAGGTGTAAATATCGACGGCTTGCAAAATGCGCTGAGCAAGGACATCGCCGTTGCCAATTGCGGCACCCGCGCCATCACGGAAGCTGCCGTTTTCCACCAATACACGGCACAGAACCGCATTGCCGCTCGCCACATCACCGATACTGGCGCGCACAGAAGGACTGGTCACGCCGTTGAAGTCGGCGCATAACGGGGCGCTTTGACCACCACCGCGACCTGTCGCCAGCGCAATGTCACGCAGCGGCGCGCCGCCGATTCCGCCTAAGAGGGTCGCCGCGCCTGAGCCAAGGTTGACTGTGTACAGGCTGGAACTGCCGCCACTGGTCAGTGAGGCATAGACCGCACCACCAGACGAAATATCCAAGCCCGCCTGCGAAGACGTATTGACGCCCAGAGCGCCAATTGTCGTCACGCCACCAGCATTCGGTGAGGGACTACCGTTCACGCCGCCTTGTAACGCCAGGGTATCGCTGTCCGCGTCGATGACATAGAGAGTAGTGGAACGCGCGTTGGAGGCGTTGTTGCTGTATGCGGCAGCGACGATATTGCCCGCCGGGTTGATGTTGCTATCAGTCGCCGCAAGACCGCCTGTGATGGGGTTGAGGCGCAGGTTTTCTTCTGCGTCGCTCACCAAACGAATACGGTCAACTGTCGGGTTAAAGTCCCAGGCGAAACTGCCTCCCGCCAGCGCAAAACCGCCGCTGCCAACCTGCGCGGCTGCGCCAGAGAATGTGTCCACAACGTAAATACGTCCTGTACCGCCGCTGACGCCCAAGGCGTAAAGCGCACTGGTCGCCGGACGGAAATCAATGCCCACGATTTGATCGCTGCCGATACCCGTAATCGGGAATGAACCCAGCAGCGTGCCAGGGCTTAAACTGCTAAAACTCACGAGATTGTTGTTGGTGTCCACACCGAAAATCACATCGCCTGTGCCCTGTGTGGCGGGGGGCGAAACGGCTGTGAACAAGGCTGCCAGAAGCAGCAAAACCAGATAGATGTTCTTGCGTGGATTGGTTATCATAGATTTCAGCGGATGTCTCTGTCATGCGACAGATAAAGCGCTTTCTCCTTTTTTAGTTGCCTTTCGAGCTTCGGATAAAATGAGCAATGACGTTTTATGTGCCATGGCAGCATCTGCTGCTGTGACATCCCCCATCAACGCCCTGATATCCCCTCCATGAGTGATAACAGCGCAGGCTTCCGTATCGCCTACTCCCCGCGTCGTGCTGCATCGAGTACGGTCATCAATGAGTATTCCGCCGCAAGTATCTAAAATACGGGCACGATCAAGATGCTGGATTTCTCCTTAATCTTTCTCTTAGCTACTTCTCATCTTTAATGGGTGTCGATGACACCAAATGTACTGATCTTTTCAGGCACACGCTGAGGTCTACACGTCAAGCATTTGAGGGCGCACCGATTCAGTGCGCCCCTACCAGGAGTTGTATTTGTGTGGAGTGTTTTAGTTAAGCCAGAGCTTTTGTTGCGGCGAAGATGATGCGGCGGAAGCTGTAGAATACGGGGCTGCCGGGCATGTGCTGGCTCAGGCGCTGGCGATAGGTATTCATGAAGGCGTCTGCTTGATCGCCTAAACGCTCCAGATAGGGTACGAGTACCGAGCCTTTCGTGAACTCGACCACGCCATCGGAGTTTTCATGTACCTGTGGATAGATTTTCTCGAAGACGATGATATTTTCAAATCTGCCCGCGAACAGCATTTCCGCGTAATCATCAATCGACAGCACCGACGAATAGCGCACATAGCCGTTCAACGCTGTGCGATAGGGTTCTTCCAAGGCGATGTCGAGTACCAAACGCTGAGCGATGTGGTTGTAGTTGGAGGGCATTTGCACGGCGATCTGCCCACCGGGAGCTACTTTTGCCAGCAGGCGCGGAATCAGGCTGCGGTGATCTTCGACCCAATGCAGCGCCGCATGGCTAAAAATCAAATCCCATTCGCTGTGTGGCAGCACATTTTCATCCGAAATATCGCCCAATTCAAAATCCAAGCCGCGCCGTTTGTACTGCTGCGCGCGCTCCAACATTTGCGATGAGTTATCCACCCCTAGCACATGGCTGTTGGGCAGCATATTGGCGAGTTTGGCGGTGAGTTCTCCCGTACCACAGCCTAAATCCACGACGCGCATTTTATCGCGCACGTTAATTAAGGCGGCGACATCTTCAAAGGGCGCGGAACGGGTCGCTTGAAATTTGTGATATTGATCGGGATTCCAGGGCATAACATGTTTCTCCATTCAACAAACAGCGGCGTTTTCATCCATTGTACCCACACGTCGTTACAGGCACATCCCTCCATGCGCGACGATTTTGGATAACAATCGCAAAGCAACGCTGCGCTCAAATGTTAAACCAATATTATGTCCTGTAGAGTAGTCAATAAAGAGGATTTCATTGTAGTTGTCAGGTTCATGGCGAAAGGTGGTGCGACGATGTTTTTCATTGATAGGCTGAAGGCACTGCTGGCATATCTTGGCGTACACCTGATTATTGGCTTGATCATCAGCTTAATATGCCTCGCCGTGTTCGGCAAGATTGCCGACAGCGTCATGGAACAGGAAACCCTGTACAATTTCGACGTTGCACTCGCAAACAATCTTCACGATTTAGGTTCGTCGACTACCACCGATATTTTCCTGTTCATCAGCCTGTTTGGTCAACAACTGTTGTGGGTTTTGGTCGCTGGAATTGTCCTGTATTACATCGTCAAACGAGATTGGTGGCGTGTAGGGATTTGGGTGTATACCCTTGTGGGCGGTGAACTGATGAACCGCCTGGTCAAAGAGTTCTTCCAACGCGCGCGCCCCACCTTTGCTGAGCCATTCATCATCGCGCAGGATTTCAGCTTCCCAAGCGGTCATGCTATGCTGTCGCTGATCGTGTATGGAATGCTCGCGTACACCTTATGTTTACATTTTCGTAAACCCTGGCAGCGCATCTTAATCATCTTTGCCTGTGCGCTGCTGGTTATCCTCATCGGCATCAGCCGCCTGTATCTTGGTGTGCATTATTTCAGCGACATTGTTGGTGGTTTCGCAGCCGGAGCCGTGTGGTTATTCACATGCATTACCGCGGCAGAGGTGATACGACGTAAACGCTATACTGTTGATCCGACA
>CALMZT010001206.1 GCA_937870805.1 uncultured Chloroflexota bacterium | reverse complement strand
GTCTCCATTTATTCGAGGAGGATCAAAGGTAACTTGTACACCATAAATCTCCTCCAAATCTACAACAGATGACTCCCCAATAGTAATATTGCGCCATATAGGACCGAGGCTGACAGGCATATTTTTGGGACATGCAAGCGGATAAGTGATGAATGGACCGCCATTTTCATAAAATTCAGTTGGTATAGATGTCAGTTGGGCACCCTGATTACCCACTTGAGTTCTGATCAGAAGGCTAGTTGCGATTGCTCCCCAAACTGCCCAGATAGACAATCCAGCCAATAGCAATTTTGTCTTAGTACCCAACCGCATCATATTTCATCCTTAGTAACTATTCATGAAACCTGGAATGTGATCCTGAATCCAATTAGGCAAAGTTGTACCGTCCAAACTGATTATAAGATCAACGCTATTTGTGTATGCGTGAGGATTGGTAATAGGTGGAGGTTCACCCTGTTTGTTCCAAACCATACCAGTCATACCCTCAGCCAGATATTCAGTCCCTGTAGCATAGTTCCCTTCAGCATAGCTCGTGGGGAAACGAGGGCTACCGGGCGCGGGGTTATTGACAAACGCATTCACAGCCCTATCGTTGATTTCCCGTAACTACTCAGGTCAATTGTAACGGAAGGGGAGAAAACACGATACAATCCAAGCATGAGCGAGATGCGTGAGCAACTAAGACCGCTGGATAAAGAGCAACTGATAGACATCATTGTTGAATTGCGTGGGTTGATGGCGAAACAAGCGGCTCGTATTCAAGCCTTAGAAGACCAAGTTGCCAAGAATAGCGGCAACAGTAGCAAGCCACCGAGTAGCGATGGGTTGAAGAAGCCTCGCAGTTTGCGTGAAAAAGGCAAACACAAGTCCGGTGGGCAGAAGGGTCATCCAGGTAAGACGCTGGAAATGGTGTCTCACCCCCATCATATCCACCTGCATAAGGTGATAAGGTGTCCGCAGTGTCAAGCCGATTTGGGCGCTGTTGCTGTGCAGGGGATTGAGAAACGGCAAGTGTTTGATGTGCCACCCATTGCGATTGAAGTCACCGAGCATCAAGTGCAAATCAAATGCTGTCCGCAGTGTCAAGTGCAGGTGAAGGCTGCCTTTCCAGCCGGGATTGACCATGGGGTGCAGTATGGCAATCGCTTGAAAGCACAGGCAGTGTATCTCAATAGTTATCAATTGTTGCCCTTAGCGCGTGTCTGTGAAGTCTTGGGGGATTTCTATGGTCATACGCCGAGCGCAGCCCTGGTGTTGAATGCCACTGAAGCCCTTCACGCTCAACTGGATCGGCCTCTGGCCGTTATCCGCGCCCAGTTGAAGCAAGCTGATGTGGTGAATTGTGACGAAACAGGTTTGCGGGTCGAGGGCAAGTTAAATTGGTTGCAGGTGGCCTCAACAGCAGCATTGACCTATTATGGTGTTCATCCGAAACGCGGACAAAGCGGGATGCGGGCGGTTGGCATCCTGAATGAGTTAAGGGGACGAGCCATCCACGATGCCTATGGCTCGTATTTCCAGTTTGAGAACTGCGCTCATGCCTTGTGCAACGCCCACCACTTGCGCGAGTTACGCTTCATTACCGAGCAATATGAGCAAGCATGGGCCGACCAGATGATTCAGTTATTGGTGGAGGCTAAACAGGAAGTTGAAACGAGTCCACCCGAGCAGTTGAGCCTCAACCCTGAGCGATTGAGGCAGTATCATCAGCGGTATGACCGGCTCTTACAAGCGGGATTTCAAGCCGATCCCTCAACGAAACCAGCTACCAAGCAGAAACGGGGACGCAAAAAACAATCCCCAGCCAAAAACTTGCTTGACCGTCTCCTGAAATACAAACCTGAAATCTTGGCGTTTCTGTCGGATTTTCGCGTACCGTTCGATAACAATCTGGCTGAACGTGATATACGGATGATGAAAGTCAAGCAAAAAATATCGGGAACATTTCGCACTCGCAGAGGGGCAGACACCTTCTGTGATATTCGTAGTTACATCTCAACTGTTCGTAAGCAGGGACATCGCGTTATTCAAGCACTTTATGAGGCTTTACTTGGGCAACCTTTTGTCCCTGCCTGAGTAGTTACTAAATGAGATGATTAAACAAAAGCAACAAACTACGGTGGGTCACACCGAAAGTCACGCCTGTGGAGAGAAGATAAGCCCTACCGAAGAGGCACCTCTCGTTGAAGCAGGAACTTCGCCTCGCAAGAGTCGAAGCCACCGGGACAAGCCCGGTGGTTAATGTTCACAGGCCGCGATTACGTTCAGCGTCCCTCTGGATGGGGCTGGCTTTGCTGGCCGCCTTGCCCTTGATCTACCTGCATCTTAACACCACTCCGTTTATATTTGACACCACTGTCGGCGAAGCGACCATTCATTTTGAAAGCAGCGAACCCCGCGTCCTATTTCCGGGCCAATGTACGCGCCTGAGTTGGAACGTGGAACATATCAAAGCGGTTTACATCAATGACAGAGGTCATATCGGCCAGGACTCAAAAATCTCCTGCAATACCGATAGGCTGCCGACCATGCGCGTCAACTTTCTTGATGAGACCGAGCGCCAATTCCGGGCGCCCATCGAAAGGCTGTACACCAATCCGCTGGTTGCCGGCTTATGGATCATCGTCGTGGCCGGGCTGGTCGGCGCGGCTTACGGTCTGTTTGGGATACCGGGCGCATTATTCACACTAACCGTTATCTTGTTCTGGGCAGTAACACGAATTTCAATTGAAACCGGCTCCGATTATGTGATCCATCTGCGTTACCAACAAATCATATTGGACACCGGAGATTTGACCGCTCTGCCACCGCATCCATTCTATTATGGTCTTGGAGTAGCCACGAAACTGCTTTTCCCTGGTTTGAACCTGGAAAGCGCGAATTTCGCTGTTTTGCTGCTGGCCTATGGTTTTGGCAGCGTGGCGCTGTATGGGCTGCTCAAATCCATTGTTGGGGAAGTATCGGGTTCTAAAGCCCGCCAGGCCTTGATTTACATCCCACTCACCTTGAGCTTGTGGTGTGTCGTCCCGCTGGTCACTTCTGGCAATCCCCTCAATACCTTAATTGGAAGACCTGATATTCCTGTCAATATGTTCAATAGCCCCACCTTGACGCTTTTAAAGCCGTTCGCTGTTTTAATCTTTCTGGGGTTAGCCAAATGGCTTACCTACACTCCACAGCGCCGCTGGCTGCCAGTGTTGGTGGTCGCGTTTGCAACCGCAGCCGCCACCCTCACCAAACCCAACTACACGATGGCATTACTGCCGGCTGTCGGGCTGGTACTTGCCTATCAATTTATCAAACCGTTCCGTCTGAATCGCACCCTCGCCATAGCCGGTGTCATCATCCCCGCCGTAGCTGTCCTGGGCTGGCAGTATTTACGGGTCTACGCGCCCGGCGCGGCGACCACCCTCTACACAGCCAAACAATCGGCCAGTATCGGGTTGGCGCCGTTTGAATTATTTTTGACCCATTGGAACTTTTCCATCCCACAACTGCTATCTGGACTCCTGCTGTCGCTTGTCTTCCCGATCACGGTCTATCTGGCTTATTTCCAGGCCGCCCGGCGCAGCCTGATATTGAACCTGGCCTGGTTGATCTTCTTCGCAGGCCAATCTTTCGCCTATTTGTTTATCGAGATTGCCTATCAAGCAGCGGGTAATATGACCTGGGGCGGGCGAATTACTTTATTTGTCCTATTTGCGGCTTCGCTCGGATTTTTTCTGCGTCAGAACGCTGCTGTGTTTTTCAACAGCAGACAACTACCGCGCGATCCTCGCTTTTATCTTTGTGCCGTCATCTACCTCATGCATATTATTCCCTATCTGCAATATGCTCATGTGAAAATACCCTGAACGCTTGCTCGATATGAGACAGCCCTTGATGGGGTAGGGGCATCAATTCCTTTAATCCTGTGGTGACTGACCGCGATTTGCATTTACTCAATTATTTAATGCTTGAGACAACCATCTCCTACCCGCAGTATAACAATTTGTAATCAATATCTTACGAATTAATTCACATTTTACGCGGGATTTCCGTTATACAATTACGATTGTGACGATGAAAAAACATCGTTATAGCGATTATTTCACAAACGATGTTTTTTGTATGGGAAATTGTTATGGCGAAAAAATTGTATCATGTGCTGGTGCTGCCCGATAACAAGGGGAACTATCAGGAAGAAATCTACGAAAACCCGTTCGACTTCGCGCCTATCGATACCGTTTATGGCGTTGATTTCGACATGTCGATTTATCTGGATGCCAGCGCCGTGTCACACCTGGATGAAGTCGATTTCATCATGACGGCGGGCTGTGCTGCCATGTTGATCGCCCGTAAGACCGGCCTGCGCTTCAGCAAAAGCAAAGGTGAGACCCACAACGCCCCGCTCAATTAAGCCTGTGTTTTTAATAATCAAGGCATCTGAATAACCTGAGTTCGGGATAAGGAGATGCCCTTCTGGGAGAGACAGGATAAGCTCTCCGGTCTACGACAACCAGCAGAAAGGCATCGGAGATGAGTTTACTGGAACTATACTGCCATGTCGATGACTTTTGGCAAACCTTCGCTCCACTTTGGGAAAGCGAATTGCTGCAAAGCGGCCTCAAACAACGGCGACGAGCCGGAAACCTGTATCCGAGTGAGATCATGACCATCCTGATCCATTTTCATCAGATGCGCTTTCGCGATTTCAAGACCTACTACACAAGCTATGTGCTGGGTCATTTGCGGGGCGAGTTTCCGCATCTGGTCAGTTACAATCGCTTTGTCGAACTGACCCCATCGGTACTCATCCCGTTGTGTGCTTATCTGCGAAGCTGCTATGGGGAATGCAGCGGCGTGAGTTTCATCGATTCGACGCCGCTGGCGGTGTGTCATAATCGCCGCATCCCGCGCCATCGCGGATTTGCCGGTGTCGCCCAACGCGGGAAAAACTCAGTCGGGTGGTTCTTTGGCTTCAAACTGCACCTGATTGTCAATGACCGAGGCGAGTTGTTAGCCACTCGGCTGACGAGAGCAAATGTCGATGATCGTGTGCCTGTCCCCCAGTTGGTCAAACGCTTGTGGGGCAAGCTGTTTGGTGACAAAGGCTATCTGTCCCAACCCTTAACCGCCCAGTTGCAGCAGCGCGGTATTCACCTTATCACCCGCCTCAAATCCAACATGAAGAACCGTTTGATGCTCCTGGCCGACAAGCTGCTCTTACGCAAGCGTTCCATCATTGAAACCATCACTGACCAACTCAAGAACATTTCTCAAATTGAGCATACCCGTCACCGCAGCTTGGCTAACTTGATGGTCAACGTGGTCGCTGGCTTGATCGCTTACTGCCACCAACCCAAGAAACCTTCCTTAGCGCTTGACTTGCCTCAATTGGAGGCGCTTATCCCGAACTGACGTTAAAAAGGGCGATCCACACCGGATCGCCCCTTTTGATATTACTGGAAACTGGTAACTTGTATCTGGAAACTACGCCAGCGCCACTTCACGCTCTGCATTGAGCGCGATCACGCTGGGAATGGGGAAGCCGTTGAAGGCCACCGCGTATTCGTTGGTGTACGCCCCCGCGTCGAAGAACACCAGCTTGTCGCCGATGTTGATTTCCGGCATAAGCAGGTTGCGCGCGATCACATCACAGCTATCGCAGCTTGGCCCCGCCAGCGTGTAACGTTCGGTTTCATAGTCGGTGGGTTCGTCCAGCAGCGATACCACTGGCGGGAAGCCTTCGTAAGTCTCCATCAGGCCGTTGAACACACCCGCGTCCAGGTACAGCCACATCGCATCACCGCGTTTGGCCTTGCCGACAACGGTTGTCAGCAGCCGCCCCGATTCACCCACCAACCCGCGCCCTGGTTCCAGAACCAGCATCAGGTTGGGTACTGGCGGGATGAATTCCTCAATCGCTTCCATCGACAGTGCGCCGATGCGTTCAATCGTCGGGATCGACTCGTCATGATAATGCCCCGCCGGGAAGCCGCCGCCAATATCCAGGAAGAAAAATTCGTGGCCGCGCGCTTCGGCTTCGCGCCATACTTCGCCGCAGGTGCGGACGGCATTCACCCAGTTATTGACCGATAAACACTGCGAACCAACGTGGAATGACAGACCAATCGGCTGCAAACCCAGGTCACGCGCCAGGTCGAACAACTCCAATGCTTCGTCACCGCTCACGCCAAATTTGCCCGCCAAAGGCAGGACACTGCCGTGATTGTCCACCGCCAGCCGTACATACACGCGGCTGCCAGGGGCATACTGCGCTACCTTTTCAACCTCATAAGTCGAATCAACGACCATTGCATACACACCCGCCTGGTGCATCCGTTGCAGGAAGACCGGGTTTTTTATCGGGTTGCTGCAAATGATTTGTTCGCCTGTCGCGCCCGCATCCAATGACCGTTCCAGTTCTGCTAATGACGCGATTTCCAGGCCACCCTGTCGATCCACAACCAGTTGGACGACCTGCGGGTTAGCGTTCGCTTTCATGGCATAGAAAATCTGCCCGCCGGGGAAAGCGTCTAAGAATCGGGTATAGGTTTGCTGGATGACGTTAAAGTCAAGGATCAGGCTGGGGGTGTTGGTGTTGGGGTCGTGCAAAATAGTGTCCATGAGGACAGTGTTCATCAGGTTTTACGGGTCTCCTTCTGTGGAAGCTAAAGTCCAATACAAGATAAAGGAGCGACATCTGGTCGCCCCTACGAATACATTGATTCTACAACAAAACTTGCGAAATGATATAGGAAATCTGTGAATTTTCCTTAAGAAATCCCTCTAAAATTGGGGGGATGTGGACTGCACAGATCAAACGTTTGTGGCAGGTAATTCCATTGCATCAAGTAAATGGATAAGGTCAAGGCGTGAGATGCCTAATTGATCTGCCAGATACCCTTGCGAAAACTCACCCCGCATAAATTGTTCGTGTAGGGTTCTTATAGTAGAATCAAATCCGGCCAGTGTAATTTCTCGCGCTAAAGTATCAAAACTCTTGCCTGTTTCTTTGGCTTTGGCAAGGATATATTGCCCCAGAGGTTCACTTTCATCAATCGTAATTTGGATCACTATCCACCTCATTTAACTTAAACAGGGTGTGTTGGATGGATACTGCTGCATACCGGCCTGCAACTGCTTGAATTATCTGGAATGCAGTCGCTTTATTCAAATGTGTTGACCGAACGAGTTCAACAATCAGGTCGAGCAAGGTAAGTGGGCGTAAATCAAACCTGGCTGCAACGAAAAATGCCTGTTGGTCATCAATGATAATTCGTGTTTCAGGATGTTTTACACCGAGGCGTATACTATCACGTTCACCTCGGCCTTTCCCGACTCCCAATTTGGGATAGGCGTCAATCAAGCTATCCACAGGAGTGGTAGGAACTGGCAACCTTTGTATGCTCCCATTATCTAACAATGATTGTACTGCCATTGCGTCTGGAAATAGGGTTGACGGTAGCTTCTTGGGCTACCGTCTCCACAACCATAATACGAATAATGGGCAAAAGATACTCAACTGCAAGGCGTTTTTCAACTTTTGCCCATGCCAGCGTAATGAGTGGACTCGTATCAAAAATATACGCTGGTAAAGACATTATTCTTC
>CALMZT010001205.1 GCA_937870805.1 uncultured Chloroflexota bacterium | reverse complement strand
ATCGCGCTGTACAGGGATGAAACCTGCTGAACGTATCTGGCGGTGAATCTCGCGCGGCTCCATGGCAGGCATCGCCGCCGAAATCGCGCCCGCCGCCGACACGACGTTTTCCTCGATCATCGTGCTGCCAAAGTCGTCGCAGCCGAAGTGCAGCGCCAACTGCCCGACCTTCGCGCCCTGTGTGGGCCAGCTTGCGCTGATGTGCGGGATGTTGTCGAGGAAGATGCGCGCTACTGCCGTATGCCGCAGGTATTCGGTGCTCGTCGCGCCGTATTCGTCAGCAAAGCGGCTGCGCCCCAATGGCGTGCCTTCGATTTGCACCGTCCAGCTAATGAAGGCGTTGAAGCCGTGGTCGAAGCGCGCGAGGCTGTCATCCTGTTCATCGCGCAGCCGTTGGAAGTGATTCACGCGATGGCGCAGTTCCTCGCGGAAGCCAATCACCATCGTCGTCGTCGTCGTCAAACCAATTTCGTGCGCCACTTTCATCACGCCAAACCAATCGTCAGTCATGATTTTCTTGGGGCTGACGCGCTTGCGAATCTCGTCATCCAGGATTTCACCGCCGCCGCCGGGAAGCCCCATCAACCCAACTGCCTTCAGCTTGCTCAACACGCTGTGCCAGCTTTCACCGCTGACGTTGCTGATGTGCTGGATTTCGCTCGGTGAGAAGGCGTTGATCTCAATCGTCGGGTACGTGCGGTGAATCCAGTCCACGAGGTCGATGTAATAATCCAGCGGCAAATCAGGGTGATGTCCGCCCTGCATCAAGATACGAGTCGCGCCCAACTGCAAGGCTTCTTCGATCTTTTTGCCGAGCGTTTCCTTGCTGTTGACATAGCCCTTCTTGTCGTCGCCAGGAATGGCGTAGAAGTTGCAGAACTGGCAGTCGGTCACACAGTAATTGGTATAGTTGATGTTGCGGTCAATCAGGTACGTGACGAAATGGTTGGGGTTCAACTGGAAGCGGCGCGCGTTGGCAGCATCTGCCAAATCTAGTAGATCGGCGTGCTGATACAGCAGCAGCCCTTCGTCATAGGTGATACGCCCGCCGTCCTGACGATTTTTGCCGTCATGCACGCGCGCGAGAATGCTGTCAATTTGTTGTTGGATGTTGTTGTCCGTCATGGTCTAAATCCTTACTTTCACAGGTGCGGCTTATAACGCCAACGCATCGGTCTGATGCCAAAATTCAAGCGAATCCCACTGGAAACCTTCGAGCGCAGACTCAAGGAACAGCTTCAGTCCGGCTTTATCGTCTTCGCCCAGGTCATAGCGTAAATCGCGCAGGTAACGCCGACACACGCCGCCCGGCAACCCCAAGCGCGCCGCGTAGGCATCAGCCAGTGTATCGCGCGCTTTGGGCTGCAATCCCGCCTCAGTGGACGCATACAGCGCGTTGAACACGCCCGCGTTTTGCAGCGCATCCACTTTATCGCGCCGCGCCGCCCACAGCGCAAACACAAATGGCAGGCGCGTCATCTTTAGCCATTCGTCGCCTAGATCATAGATGTACGGCAAGCCCCAGCCGTGCGCGCCGCTGAGTGCGCGGTGAATCGTGCTCTCAATCAGCGCATCGTCACCAATCACCAATGCGCCTTGATGCTCCGCTAACATGCTTGGCAAATGCTGCTTAGTGACGGTGAATTGCGGCTCGATACCGTAGCGTTCACGGCACAGCAGTTTCAACAGTGCGATGCTGGTGGCTGAATGGTCGGTGAGCGCCACGCTCTGCCCGTCGAGATCGGTGATGTCTGCTGCCCACGAGAACAGCAGCACCGTTTTCACCGCGCCCAACGACGCGATGCTCAAATCTGGCAGAATGTATAAATCATCGGCATGGCGTGCCGCTTCGATTGCCGAAATCGGCGCAAGGTCGATTTCGCCCGCCATCAGCGCGTGGTTCATGCGTGAAGGCACGCCACGCTCGAAATGCACCTCTTCGTTTTGCAGCCGTTCCGCAAGATCATAATGAAACGGCATCGTGTTGAGATAGTCAATCAATCCGATAGTCAACATTGGTTTATACTCACTTGCTAAGCCAGCGGCGATAATCCTCAAGCACCATCGCGTTCTGGCTGGCGTCATCTACTGCCCAAACCTGCTCAGCAGGTATCAAAAATGCTTTGCCTTTACTTGGCTTTATCTTTAACATCACTTTTTTGGCAAGATTATCTACAAAGACTTTTTGGACAGTGATTTTGTTATTTTTGTCCGCTGCACGCCATACAGCGGGAAATGACTTGCCGAGCGCAAACGCTAAATAATCATGAAGCGCGTAAAGTTGATCGAAACCCTTCTTTTTGCCTTTCAGCAGCATTCTTAGGCGTTCTTGACGTTCATCAATAGCAAGAATTTTCTGAAAGCGCTGCTCAATCTTGGCAATTTCCTCTTCAGGTGTTGCCGCGTAATCATCCCAATCAGGATACTGCTCTGGAGCTTGCCCCATACTCTCAACGATGCGTGGATATTTCGCTTGGGGTGCATTAGGGTTAATGGCTTCCACTTTGACGATAAATTCCCATTGATCGCCGTAGTCAAATAAGTAAAGGAATTCTTTGCCCACCGACAGATTGAGCTTGTCAATCACCGCGCGGCGTACATCGTCTGCGCCTGTGTATTCACGATAATCTCCTACCGTCAGTGAAATGAAATGCTCAACATCACGCAGACGTTGCCCTGTTTTTTCAGAAACAAACTTAAGGTAATCCTTATACTGCTCATGAGACATGGCGGCAACTTCGTGGATACTTTTGACCCATTCTGGTAGTGGTAAATCGCGCGCTTCGTGAAACTGCTCTTTTGGAAAAAAGATGTCTCGCCGCCAGCCCCAATTGAGCAAAAATTCAGGAATTTCAAGTTCGTCGTCTTCGGTTTTCGCTTTCGCGTCCATACTATCCCAAGGGGTAACCCCTTCAGGAAGCGCATATTCTGTAGCTTTATCCCATGCTTTGCCGCTCATGAAAAAAGAGTAGAGATGATCGTCATCAAACTCAAATGCGTGTTGAATGGCGTTATGCAAATACGGCAGGGTTTGATCGGCATGCATTTCAATCGTGCGCCACATATGTTTGAAGTATGGAAGTGTGATACGAAATGTGTAGGTTTTCATAATTACCCTACTTACACTTTGCCCGCATAATCACTATACATGTTCACTAGAGTTCACTCACCAGCGCGTCAATCTCAGTAAAGATCGCGGCGCGCTCACTATCGCTCAGCTTGCCCGCGCGAAACGCATTCTTCTGTACTTCGGCAACTTCGGGCAAGGTGAAACCCAACACATCCACTAGTAACTGTAGTTCATCCATCAGACTGCATCCGAAATATGTTGGATCATCAGTGTTGACCGTCACACGCACACCTTTTTGAAACAGGGTCTTGATAGCGTGTGCGCGAAGGTCATCTACGACGCACAATTTCAAATTCGATGTGGGGCACATATCCAGCGTAATTTGCTCATCCACGAGATACTGCACTAACGTCTCGTCTTCTATCGAGCGCGTCCCATGTTCGATACGCTTCACCTTGAGATGCTTCAGCGCCTCCCACACCGACTCCGCGCCCTGCAATTCGCCTGCGTGTGCTTTGGTCATCAGCCCGCGCTGGCGTGCCGCTTCAAAAATGTCTGCATAAGGCTGCGCTGATTGCAGTATTTCCGTGCCATGCAAATCAATGCCATCCACAGGCGAGTTGAACACTGCATGAACCAGTTCATCGTCCAGCGTGTAGCTGCGTTCGCGGTTGAAAGCGCCGATCACCGCGCCGCTGAGTCCTTGTGGCAGCGCTTCTTTCAGCGCGAGGGTGACATCTGTGACCGAAAAACCTTTACCTAAAACTAAATTCGCACCAAAAGAGATTTCGACGTAGCGGACATTCTGTGCAGCGAGGGTTTGAAAAATCGCGCTGGCGACCATTTGATAGCGTTCAACGCTCGTGAGCACACGCTGGATACCCAAACGCATCGTCTCGCCAAAGTGAGCGAAGTCGTTGTAGCGATAATCATTCGCCAGCCATTCGGGGATTTCTGGCAGCGAGACATCAGCATATTCGCGCGTCATATCCCACGGAATCGCCCCCTCAAGATGCAGATGCATTTCCGCCTTTGGCAGCCGCTGAATGAAATCCGCCGTGTTCATGGGTTAACACGAACCTTCCGAGTAAGTGGGCTTCATGATGGTCCTGCAAAATAATCTAACAACGAAGCCATGACAAAGAACAGTACAATAAACGATACAATGTTGAGTATGACATAAAGCAGCCCGATGAGACAGCCCTTGTCACCTTCAGCGCCCTCGACCCGAAAGTTCTTGCGCCCCGCAGGAACTAAAGTAACACCAAAAAGGCTGCTGATAGCACGGCGCAGCAGCGGGGCAATCACAAATGCAGAGATGAGCGACACACTCACCAAGCCGCATAGGAACCAGAGACCGCTGCCGCCTTGCATGACTTACGCAAACACCTCAATCTCGTTATACACCGTATCGCGTTCTACGGGCGTATAGCCTGCCGCGCGGATAAAGCCTTTCAGCCCTTCGACAGTCATTTCCTGATCGGTGCGCGCGCCCGCTTCGTGGTAAATTTTCTCTTCGATGATCGTGCCATCCATGTCATTTGCGCCGAACGACAACGCTACCTGCGCCAGTTCCGGTGTCAGCATCACCCAATAGGCTTTGATGTGTGGGAAGTTGTCGAGCAGCAAGCGGCTGATCGCCAGCGTCTTGATGTCGTCGACGCCCGTCGTCCATTGGCGCTTCAAACGGCGTCCGAGATTGTTTTCTTCGGGGTGGAACGACAGCGGGATAAACACCTGGAAGCCGCCACTTTTGTCCTGTTGTTCACGCAGCGCGACCATGTGATGCACGCGATGTTCTGGCTGTTCGATGTGTCCATAGAGCATTGTGGCGTTGGTCTTCAAGCCGAGCCGATGCGCCGTATCATGGACGTGCAGCCACGTTTCCATATCTGCTTTTTCGGGGCAAATCTTCTTGCGCACATCCCAGTGGAAAATCTCCGCGCCGCCGCCGGGCATACTATCCAAGCCCGCTTCGATCAAGCGTGTCAGCACGGCTTCGTGATCGAGTCCCGTGAGTTGGCTGAAGAAGTCGATTTCGACGGCGGTGAATGCCTTGAGATGAATATGGGGGAACTCGCGCTTGAGCACGCTCAGCACTTCTTCATAGTATTCAAAGCCGAGTGTGGGATGCAAGCCGCCGACAATGTGGAACTCACGCACGCCTGCTTCGACAGCGGGACGCACGCGCGGCGGGATTTGTTCCGGCATGTGCGTGTACGCGCCTGCTTCGTCGTCGCTGGTACGCGCAAACGAGCAAAAGTTGCAATGGAAAGCGCAGACGTTGGTGGGATTGATATGACGATTTTTGTTGAAATACACCTTGTCGCCGTGTTTGCGGCGGCGAACGACCTGTGCAAGCTGTCCCAACTTAACGACATCGCGCTGATCGAACAGCCACACCCCGTCATCGTAGCTGAGGCGTTCTCCTTCGTAGACCTTTTCGCGGATGCTTTCCCAACTCGGCATATTACACTCCATTACGAACGTTCAGTACATTCTGAATGTTCCGAAATTCACTAACGACATTAACTTGATTATAAACCCGTTCAACGGCGGTGTAAAGCGACCTTTAGCAGACTATAATCCAATGGTTCACGCCGCTGGATACGACATAGACGCATGAGTCTGCTCAACCTTTTCCCAAGTATACGCCTGATCGTTTATGCTGCCTTGTTTGTCTTCTTGTGCAACATTGTAATCCTAATTACTCAGTGGATAGGCTGGTTACTTCACGGTGAGGTGTTGCTGTTCACGTCAAACCGTGACGGCGACGACGATATATACCTGCTGGATTTACGCAGAGGGTTGACGGTGCGGCTGTTGAATACGGATGTAGACGAAGGCGCCCTACGTTGGTCACCGGATGGAACGCGGATTGTCTATACTGCGCCTTATCATACGATGCAGATCCGTGTACTCAACTTGCAGGATAGTAGTGAGCTTGAGGTGTCCGTCCCAAGTGGCGACAATATGCTCCCGGTGTGGTCACCCGATGGCACACAAATAGCCTTCTCATCGGGGCGCTCAAGGGCGGGTTTCCTGTCGATCACGATTGTGGACGCCGAAACGGGTGAAGTTGGGCGTAGACTCTCCATGCCAAGCGCCGAAGATCGTGTGAGTGCGTGGCATGGCGACCAACTGCTGTACTCTGCGATTGCCGATGGGACATGGGCAATCTTCCGTATGAATGAAGATGGAACAGATCGCCGCGTAGTCGTAAACTTAGTGGGAGGCGACTTCGGCGCAGTGTGGTCACCTGATGGCACGCAGATTGCGTTCACATCATTCACCGACACTGTGAATCAAGTGTATATCATGGACGCCGATGGCAGCAGCGCACGCCAACTGACGTACAACATGGGTGGCAGCGCCTTTCCTGTGTGGTCGCCTGATGGACAGCGCATTCTCTACACCGTGAGCATAGACTTCCGAACGCGCGAACTGTATATCATGGACGCCGATGGGCAGAACCATCGGCGGCTGACGTACAATGACGATGATGACGTGGGCTTTGGGTGGATGCCGTATGAATAACGTACAAATTAATCAAGGTCTATTACTGACTGCAATTCCTCATCTTCGCTTATATATCCAACACCCATTCAACTATTTGCTCGACTCGTGGTAAATTACCGTTTATATCTACGTGACTACCTGCTCGAAGTGATTCAGGACATTCTGATGGCTGAGAACCTTGAAAGACTCTTGATCTAATCACTTGTCCGTTAAGATCGAGAATATATACTGTCATATCATGACGATATTCTGTACAAGTTGCTGATCGGGTATAATTAGCACTCCCAACACGAATCCGCTCTGTTTGAAGGCAAGCTACATGAGTAAGTTCGCTTTGGTTGTTAACTCGCCGAGCAGGTGGAATCATACTGTTGTATGGCTCAGGGAAGCCGCCCGCCCAAAAAGGTTTATCGTTGTTACCACCAACCCAAAAAAATACTAAGGTGAAGTCCGATGGCATTTCATTGTCGGCGCGTGTAGATCTGCCGTTAGCATTGAAATCTCGACATAAAACGAAGGAGTTTTCACCGTAACGGTTGAGAATCGTTGATAGATAATACTCATCAAGCTGACTTCCAAAAAAATATAAAATGGATGTACCCAAAATAGTTAATACTATAAATATACCGGTCAATATTCTACCAATACCTCCACCCTCGTTTTCTGCCTGTATACCACTTAATATAGCCCGCATTAACATTGCCGCTAGATAAGCAATTAGCCCATAGTACAATGCAATACTTGCATACATATTATTACCGATTTGGAATACCGGGAATATTTGAAAACTTCTTGTTACCGTGATTATCACGCACACGACGAGCGCAAATATGATGCATATGAATAGACGTATTAACATATGTAATAACCTATTTTTCTATCTATGCTTCAAAGTATTAAGAGAAAATAAAATTTTACTTTCTTATGGACAAACCAAAAAGGCGGCTAATGATGTAAAATACGCACATGGCAAAGAGACAATTTCACCTCACCGAAGAAGA
>CALMZT010001204.1 GCA_937870805.1 uncultured Chloroflexota bacterium | reverse complement strand
AGGGTTCATCGTTCGCGCCGACGATTGCCAGCACGGGCAAATTCAATTCGTCAAGACGTTTAGCGGCGGGGGTTGGCTGCGGCGGCTTGTGCTTGCCAAGTCCTTTCGCCTCATGGGTCAGCACAATCTTGTTCATCTCAATCGCTTTCGCTCGAAGGACGGGATCGACCTGCTGCGGCGTGCGCCCCACACCATCAAACCAGATTTGTGCCGCGTATTCGGCTGCGAGATCGATATCACCATTTTTCATCGCGGCTTCGATAGCCTCTTCAAGCTTTTGCATAGGCGTATCCACTTCCAGCCATAAGCCGTTTGGAGCAGAACACACCATCACCAGCGCACGAGCGATTTCTGGTTGTGCCAGCGCCACATCCATCGAGAAGCCGCCGCCCATCGAACAGCCGATGAGCACGGCTTTGTCCACGTTCAAATGCTTAAGCAGCGCGGCTAAATCTTCACGATGCGCAAACTCGCCATCGACGGGTTCGCTTTTGCCGAAGCCGCGCATATCGTAGCGAATCACTCTGTACTTGTCAGCAAATGCTTTGACCTGATCGTCCCATAAGCGGTTGTCAGCAATCCCTGCGTGAACAAAGACCAGCGTATCGCCGCTGCCCGCCACCTCGTAATACAACTGCGCGCCGTTGATTGGAGCAAAGCCCGTTTGTACGGTCATGGTTTGTGCCTCATCGCTAGATGATTCGATGCGACAATGATAACGTGAAACGCTGAATAGAACAAATATTCATATCATCAGGGAGTGGTGAACATTGTGGATATGTAGGGGCGCACCAATGTGTGCGCCCGACCTAATATATCCATGAAAACCCCACTCCCTACCATCATTGTATGCGGATTTTCACGAGCACTATTTCAGCTTCGCAAAAATGACTCAATCTCATCAGCGATGAGGCCTATGCTGTCAGATTATTTATGTTGGGGATACTTAACGCTCGTAAAGCGTTTCTTCCAGGTATGAGGCTTCAAAGCGATCCACAGAGTGATCTTCTTCCAGCACTGCCCCCATCACTACGAAGTCTGCCCACTGCAAAAAAATTTCGTCGTGGCGGTTGAGCAGCGCGCGCAGGTGCGACGGCAGATACAGCCACAAGTAGCCAATGCGCCGCCGTTCGTAGCGCGAGGTATATTCCCGCAGTCGCCGATGCCACAGCGGATAAATCGGCAGCCTGTCTAACAGGGTTCTCGCCGTATCGGGATAATTGCGCACCCACATAATGGTGAAGAAAAGTGCCATTGCCCACAGCAGAATGATAGTCGGCGTGCGTCGCGGGCTGAGGATCATAATCATCATCATGAGCGAGGCGCAAAACCACGCCAGAAAATGCGCCAGCGGATAGTAGCGCACCTCAGAACCATAATTGCGGAAGGTGCGCAGGATGGGTTCTTTCCACCAGCCGCCAATGATGACCAGCGCGCGGAAGGTGAAAAAGAGGCAAATCAGTAAAACGAGCACATTAAACCACATGGCTTTATCATAAGGCGATTTTCACATGCTGCCAAGCACAATATTGCAACAGTCCCACATATTCGGAGGAATTACAGCGCAAAATTTCGATAGCTGTTACAAGTGAAGTGATGCACCATACCAAAACGGTTGGGTTTGATGATGAGCGCGATTGTTCAGCGTCGCTTTGCTTTTTAGAAGATATTGGGCGGTGGTACTTGAAATCCCAACGTCCAATCGAATAATCTAAGACTCTACACCTTCAGCTTAAAGGACAATCCATGCTCGACAACATCATCACCCTGGTATTCGGCTTGCTTGGGGGTATTGCCATTGGCATCCAGACACCCATCATCAGCGGCATGAGCAGTCGTGTGGGCAGCGCTGCCAGCAGTTTCATCGTGCATATCGGCGGCACGCTGGCTTCCGCATTGCTGCTCGTAGCACGCGGCGGCGAAAACCTGAAAGACTGGAATACACTGACCTGGTATATGCTGCTCTCTGGTGGCTTGGGTTTAGTGGTGCTTCTCGTGGTGAGCCACAGCATACCACGTCTGGGCACGGCGGCTACGGCAACGCTGATTATCATTGGGCAGTTGGTTGTCGGGATGGTGATCGATCACTTTGGCTGGCTAGAAGTCACGTCACGCCCTATTGATGGTGGACGATTGTTAGCGGTAGTGCTGCTGCTCATCGGTGTTTATCTGATGGTGCGTTAACCTCAAAAGCGCCTATAATGAAGTGAGAAGCATTTGAGGACGACGCGATGAGTGAGCAAGCATTTCCCACAACCATTGACCTGCGAAAGTATATTGATCGGTCAAAACTCGGTGCGCGTCCCCATATTCGCGGACGACGGCTACCCGTGTCGTATCTTGCTGCTGATTACCATCACAACGGCTGGAGCGTGACTCGTCTAGCGTATGAATACACGCTGTCAGAGGCGGAAGTGTTCGCGGCTCTGCTCTACTACGAGGAGCACAAAGCAGAAATAGACACTCAGGACGCCGAAGAAGCGCGCCTCTTTGACGAAATGTCATCGAGCCAGCATGACAGAGATTAAATTTTACTTTGATGAACATCTGCCACGTTCGCTAGAAAAAGGTCTCACAGATAGTGGTTAATCAGTCGTGATGGTGGTTGATGTCGGATTGACTGGCAAAGACGATGATAGCAAACATCTACCTTAGGCAAGTGAGCATCAATTGGTCATCGTGACTTGTGATAGACCATTTGCGGGAAGAACTGAAAAACATACTGACCATCTAGGATTAGTTTGTCTCTCTTAGGACTTACGCAGTTGGGTTCACGAACAAGGGGTTTAAACCCCTTGTTCAAGCACAAATCGCGGTTCAACTGC
>CALMZT010001203.1 GCA_937870805.1 uncultured Chloroflexota bacterium | reverse complement strand
ATCAAAACGAACACGAATGATTTACCTCAACAATGGGCTTAAGCCCATTGTTCGCAGTCTAATTGATTTCTCCATGATGATTGATGACTCTATTTCAATTTATGCCGCCGTTTGAAGCCGCGCGCCAGATTCTTCGTGCTTTGTTTGGCGGTCATGCCGGGATTCATCAGCCATTTGCGCATCTCAATGCGGATTAACTCTTCGAGCTTTTCGCGGTCCTTGCCGCTGACGTAAGCCAGTTCATCGGCGCGGGTGAGGGCATACGGGTACGGCTTGTTGCCTTGAATGGCGCACTGTGAAACCACAGCCGCGTGCAGTGCGTCGATAGAGTCTTTGTCTTTGGCGACCCACATCGGCAGATCGACGCGGGCGATGTGCGGGCGCAGATCACGCGCGACGTTGACGAAAAAAAAGGCGATCTCGTAATCCAACCCGAACGACTCACGATAATCGGCGTTGGTTGGCGAGTTTGGCACCATAATCGCTGAACGTTCGCCGGGCTTCAGCACCTTGCGCATCAGTTGGATGTCGGTCAATGCATCGAATTTGCCTAAGCCGCGCATATCGGTGTGATACACCTTCTGCTCGTCCATGTCGAGTAGGTATAACAGACGAATGATCTGGCGGCTGTCCTGCGGCGAATCGACGTAACCTGCCAGCAGCGCATCGGCACGGTGCAGCCGCATCAGCGCCTTGCGGTAGTCGTTCATGATTTTGTCAGCGCCTGTTACGTTGCTGCCGACAAAAAACAGCAGACGGTTATCCACCAGCGTAATCAGTGTGCCCGTATCTTCTTTCAGTCTTTGCGCGTGCTGCGACAGGATTTCCACCTCGCGCACCGAACGCCGCGCATCGACGGTGATACGGTTAATCAGGCGTTTGCGCTGGTCGCGCAGCGCCTTGCTGGTGTAATACAACTGCGGCAGCGTGTACTGTTCCGGGCGTTTATCCACGCCGCAGTAGTAGGTAAACAAGCCAATATTCAGCAAATAGTAGCGCGGATAGGTATGTCGATCCGGGTAAATCTGCGAACCATCTGAGGCGATGATCGTGGTCAGCGGTGGCAGCGGCGGGCGTGAGACGCGCGTGGGCAGGATTTCCGCATACTCAGGGTCAGGCGGGGCTGCGCCACGATAGCCACTGACGCTGCTCTGACGCACGATATGAATGCGGCGGTAAATCTTTTCGAGGTCGGTGGACGCTTCATACAGCGCAATCGCCTCTTCCAGACGATCATCAAGATTAGGATCACGCCGCGCCAGCCAGCGCCCCATACTCTCTACTTTGGTGATAATTTTGTTAAATTCAAGTGACATGTTTTTATCCTAAAGCAATGAGTGAAAAGCAGTGAGCAATGAGATCAATGGAATGTAGATGAGAACCTTCGCGAAGGCGTGCCTTGTCCCTACAGATGCATCTTTTGCAGGGACAAAGCATCCATGATCCGATTTTTGATCGTACATTATTTTGTACTTTTAACTTTCTTCATTATTGCTTAGTAGATTAGCACTGCTGTTCTATGGCGTCAAGCATAAGAACATTTGTGCAACTTTTACTGCGGAGCTTCCCTTGACTATTTAAAAAAAGTTAAGAGCGAGTTGAACAAGTTTGTATAATTTGCACAGATAACTGCACTCGTGGAATGAAGCGAGCTTTGCTATACTCCCGCCTTAACATTAAATGCTTGTTAAAAAATTCTTCTTTGTGGCGCTCCAAAACCGCTGTTTTGCCTTAAGGGGTCAACTATGTTCAACGCCATTTTGGAAACTGCTCACATGGAAGAAGTCAGGTTCGCGGGCGACGGAGTAGCGCTTGCCGGACAGCTTGACTATCCAGACGCACCACCTCCTGGCGAAGGTTATCCACTCATCTTCGTCCTCCATCACGCCGGATAC
>CALMZT010001202.1 GCA_937870805.1 uncultured Chloroflexota bacterium | reverse complement strand
AGCAGATTATCAATCAACTGATTCTGACGCATGTCGATCCGATTTGTGTCGTCACAGGTCATCAGGCGCGGGAAGTGACGGCATTGGCAGAACGGGCGGGCGCGACAACAGTATTTAATCCCGCTTATGCGAGTGGCGAAATGCTATCGTCGCTGAAAGCGGGGCTGAAGGCGATGCCTGCCAATGTCGCGGCGGTGTTAGTAGTGTTAGGAGATCAACCGCGTATCCAACCGAAAGTCATTGCGCAAGTCCTGACAGCTTACGCCGAGGGCGCAGGTGAAATCGTTGCGCCGAGCTATCAAATGCGGCGCGGGCATCCGATCCTGATTGACCGTCGCTACTGGGCAGAAATCCTTTCGCTACCCGAAGGGGGCGCGCCGCGTGATGTGCTGAACGCGCACGCAGAGAGTATCGCCTATGTAAATGTCGATACGGATAGTATTCTGGCAGATGTGGACACGCCGCAGGATTATCAACAGGAACGCGGTAAAGCTGGATTAGATAGTTAACGTCAGTTATGTTTAAGACCTTCAAATAGAGTCGGTTTGCCCTAAAGGCGACCTGCCAGGCCTCAAACATCAAAATAAAGTTTAATGGATAAATTGGTGCTAAAAGCGCATCCATGAAAACAATAGGATACACTCCCATTTTCTGTCCACTTCAGTGGACGTGGCACTTCGGCAGCCGGACACTTTAGTGTCTGGCGCTGAAAAACACACCTGTAAGGCTTATCTTGATGCCTATGAGCACGCTTGCCCCTACAAAAGCCGCCTACTCAAAATCCTTATCCAAAACTCACGTTAGTTAAGCGGTTTTCAATCCCACTGCTGCTTTTGCTTTGAGCACTGATACCATTCCGTCAAAATGGAGCATTTGCTCCAACTCCAGTTCTTTCTTCCGGGGTGAGTGTTCCGGCGCTATTTCGCTCAAGCAATTCTTCTGCTCGTGCATTTTCATCTTCTGTGCCTGAAACTCTAGAATTTCCTCTGGCGTCGCTTTGCTGGCGAGATATTCGATGGGTCTTTCATAAATGGGAATTACAGGGGCAAATGTCATTTCTTTGAAATCTCTTAATTAGGGGACTTTCGCTTTGATGCCGTGTTTTCGTGATGTTGCGTCAACAGTCTCCTGTTTTTCTCCCTCTCTCCGCTGGCGGGGAGAGGGCTGGGGAGAGGGGTAAATTGAACCGTTGAGCGAAAATCCTAAATTATCAAAGATTATAACTCCATTTTCTCGCTTATGAAGCCGCTATGGGATTGTGCCTGCCTGACACAGTTTCCATCGTGTTGAGATTGCGCAGCGTGTAGGGGCGACGAGTAGCGCTGCCATGCGCTGAAGTGCGTAACTCATCGGAGTACATCATTGGCGTGACGACAATCAGGACTTCGTGTGCCGAGATTTCATGGTGGGCAGGCGGGGCATAGATGTAATCGCCGTTTTCGGTGCGGATACCGATAACGCCCGCGCGGAAAAGTCGATCTAGTCGCAGTTCTTCGAGTGTCGAGCCAATCCAGGGCGAGTCATGCTGCATGTAAAGCTCAGTGGTTTCGATTTGGGCGCGGTAGTTGTAAAGCACATATTGCAGGAAATCGCTGACGGCAGGGCGTGTTGTCGAAAGCAGCACATACTGCGCAGCAACGTTAAACGGACTGGAAACGCGGTCAGCGCCTGCCCGGTGCAGCTTGGACACCATCTCGTCACTACTAGCAGTTGCCGTAATCAGGAGGCGTTTGCTGAGCGCGCGACTGTTTAAAATGGTCATTACGCTGTCGGCTTTGTCTTCTATGGAGACCATAATTGCCAGCGCGCGATCAACGCCAGCTTTACGGAGTGTAGCTTCGTGCGTCGAATTGCCATGTACGACACGGAAGCCGCGTTTAATCAATTCGCTGGTGTAGTCGTTGTCATCACTGATAATCACAAACGGGCGTTCGGGATTCAGACTGCTGACCGCAGCGCGCGCCACTGCACCTGAGCCGCAGATCACAAAATGCTCAGCCATTTTGTCGATAGCGGTTACAGCCTCGACCAGTGAATAGGTTTGTTGAGCGCTTTGCGGAATGCGCGGCACAGGCGGCAACGCTTGCCATGCAGCGGCGCGCAGCTTGTTTAATAACCCGGAACGCACGACTTCTTGCAGCTCCTGAATCTGATGGCTGGGCGCAACAGCGATAATCACTTCATTTTCTTGCAAAATGTAGTCTTCGTTGGGCGCATACATGAAATGTCCGTCTTCGAGGCGCAGCCCAATGACACCCGCTTCATAGCGCGCACGCAGCTGTAAAGCGCCCAGCCGTTTGCCTATCCACGGGGAGTCATCCCACAGGAAAAGCTGCGTTGCAGTATGCCCTGTCTCCAGATCAAACAAAATACTGTTGAAGAAACTATAGACAGCGGGGCGCAGCGTTGCATTATTCAGCGCTTGTCCTGCGATTTCATAGGGCGCGATGACGTTGTTCGCGCCGACACGCACCATCTTTTGCGCGAGCGCACCTTGCAGCGCTGCCGCCGTAATATACAACTGCGCGTTGAGATTGCGGGCAGTGAGGATGGTCAGCAGCGCCTCAGTGTCGTTATGCAGCAGCACCATCAGCGCTTGCGCCCGTTGAATGCCCGCGCGGCGCAGTGTTTCGTCATCATTCGATTCACCATCAATGACTAATAAGCCTTTATTGCGCAGCTGCTCAGCATATTCGGGAACACGAGTGACGATGACCATGATATTCAGAAAGGAATCATCACGCTGGAATAAGCCAACAAGCCACAGAAAGACGCGGCGCAGTGGCTTTCGCAGCCGTAGGTAATGACCATGATCGTCGTCGCCAAGCAGGCTGCGGCCGGAATTGCCGGAACCGCTCGGTCTCGCCCCCGATGTTGACCTCGCTGGAGGTGATCGGATCCTGCACCGAGCGCGGCACGGATGGCAGCGCACCCTCGTGGAACACCACCTCGGCGCCACGGACCGCGTACGCGACCCGCTCGTACGAGCGCAGGTCGCCCTCGAC
>CALMZT010001201.1 GCA_937870805.1 uncultured Chloroflexota bacterium | reverse complement strand
TACGTGCTAATTCGTCCATATCCCGATTGTAACGCTTTATCTTCTCATACGATACAATTCCCCTGAGTAGTTACAATCCATCTATGGAAGATCAAACTCCCCCACCACGCGCTGGCTGTTCACGATATTTATCTTTTCTCACGTTGGGATTGGCGCTGTTTCAAGCAGGCGCAGCCTATCGTGCCGCCACCACGCCACCAGCGCTTGCAAGCATCGTCGCCCTACCACTCGGTTTGGAATTTGTACTCAGTGGAATCTGGACACTGGTATTCAGCTATGCAGCATTTGCACTCATAAGACACCAATCGCGTGCTGTCTATCGTGCCATTATGCTCATGTGCGTGTTTATAATATACAGTGTGGCACGCCTGGCGCTGTTTGTCCGCGCAGATTACGACAGACAACGATTGCCTTTCCTCCTTATCGTCGTCATACTTATACTTATTTTTCCTACCTGCTTCGCCGGAGAGACGGAGACACAGATGGTCACGAACAATAAACTTGCAACTCATCCTCGCATTGAGGAATTACGTGCGCTGCGCGAACAAGGACGGCTCGGCGGCGGCTCGGAACGTATTAAACGTCAGCATGAATCGGGGCGCAGCACCGCACGCGAACGCCTCGACATTTTGCTTGACCCCGGCAGCTTCCGCGAACTTGACGCCTTTGTCCAACATCGTGCGACAGACTTCGGCATGGAACGCAACAAGCCATTAGGCGACAGTGTAGTCACGGGCTGGGGCACGATCAATGGACGATTAGTGTACGTCTACTCGCAAGACTTCACCGTCGTCGGCGGCAGCCTCAGCGAAGCCCACGCCGAAAAAATCGTCAAAGTGATGGAAATGGCGATGAGAACCGGGGCACCGATCATCGGCTTGAACGACAGCGGCGGCGCACGCATTCAGGAAGGGGTGATGAGTCTCGGCGGGTTTGCCGACATTTTCCTGCGCAATACACTTGCCAGCGGCGTCATCCCGCAAATCAGCGTCATTATGGGACCCTGCGCGGGTGGTGCGGTCTACAGTCCGGCGCTCACCGATTTTATCTTCATGGTGAAAAACACCAGCTACATGTTTATCACAGGTCCCGACGTGGTGAAGTCAGTCACACATGAAGACGTGTCGTCAGAAGAACTCGGCGGTGCGGAAGTGCATGCGACCAAAAGCGGCGTCTGCCACATGGTCGGCGAGAATGAGACCGAAACGCTGATGCTGGTGCGCGAACTGCTGAACTATATCCCGCAGAACAACATGGAAGATCCGCTCTTTGCAGCAAACAATGACGACCCGCTGCGCGCCGATCCTGAGCTTGACACTATCGTTCCCGATTCGCCCAACAAGCCCTATGACATTAAAGACATCATCACGCGCGTCGTCGATGACGGGCATTTCTACGAGATTCATGCCGAGTATGCGCAAAACATCGTCGTCGGCTTCTCACGGCTGGGCGGTCACAGCGTCGGCATTGTCGCCAATCAGCCAATGGTGCTGGCGGGTGTGCTTGACATTAAAGCCAGCGAGAAAGCGGCGCGCTTCATCCGCTTCTGTGATTGCTTCAATATTCCGATTGTGACCTTTGTGGACGTTCCCGGTTATCTGCCCGGCACAGCGCAGGAACATGCGGGGATCATTACCTCCGGCGCGAAGCTGGTGTACGCCTACTGCGAAGCTACCGTACCCAAGCTCACCGTCACGACACGTAAATCCTACGGCGGCGCGTACTGCGTCATGAGCAGCAAGCACATTCGCGGCGACCTCAATCTCGCGTGGCCCACCGCGGAAATCGCTGTCATGGGACCTGATGGCGCGGTCAACATCATCTTCCGTCGTGAGATTGCCGAAGCGTCTGACCCTGTAGCGCGCAAAGCCGAATTAGTAGCCGAATACCGCGAGAAATTTGCCAGCCCGTATGTGGCAGCAGCGCGTGGTTACATCGACGATATTATCGAGCCGCGTGATACTCGCGCACGCCTGATTAACGGCTTGAACGTGCTGCAAAACAAGCGCGACAGCAACCCGCCGAAGAAACATGGCAATATGCCCCTGTAAGTACCGATGAGTAAAGAGGTGTAGAAATGGGAGATGCGACAAAAACTCTCGTAACAGCACAGGAATTCTTTGCGCTGCCGGAAAGTAATCAAATTCGGGAACTTATTAACGGAGAAATTGTCGTGAACCCGCCGAAAGATCGTCATCAAAAGGTATCTGCCTCAGCCTACTCCTTTTTAGATCGACTGGAATTGGGAGGTGAATTGCGCTATGCGCCAACAGGGCTTTATCTCGATGACATCGACATTCTCGAACCCGATATTTTTTGGGTAAGTAGCAAAAATGATCATTGCAGTCTCGGTGACGATGATTACTGGTACGGTGCGCCAGACTTAGTTGTTGAAATCCTCTCCCCATCGAGTATCCGTTATGATCGAGTAGAAAAATTTCAATTGTATGAAAAGTATGGCGTGCGCGAATATTGGATTGTCGATCCGAACAAGCCAAGCATTGAGATTTGGGTTCATATAGATGGAAAACTCGTTTATCAAGGTGAATTCACAACGGACAAAACGTTTACCTCGACGGTTCTCGACATGAAAGTCGATGTAAAACGCCTACTAGCAAAATAAAAGGGTACAAATCATACAACCGCAAAACCCAAACTTTCGCCAAGCAATACAAGCGATTTTTAACGACGCACCTTTTATTCAAGATGTTGGCTACCAACTGAAAGAGGTCGGTGCGGGCTGGTGCGAAACCACATTGGCTATCCTGCCCAAGCACATGCAGCAAGATACTTTCATTCACGCAGGTGTGCAGGCAACAATGGCAGACCATACAGCAGGTGCATCGGCAGGCACACTCGTCAAAGAATATGAGATTGTGCTCATAGTAGAGTTCAAAATCAACCTACTGCGTCCCGCTATCGGTGAATCACTGCGCTGTAGAGCCAATGTGCTGCGCGCCGGAAAAACGCTCATCGTGGCAGAATCAGAGGTGTACGCGATCAAAAACGGCGATGAAAAGCTGTGCGCAAAGGCGATGGTAACATTAGCTGTGGTGAGTCGTTAGGAGTTAGAGATGACTGATGCAACAAAAATCCAAATAACAGCATCCGAATTTTTTTTCCTGCCCGAAAGCAACCAGATTCGCGAACTGCTTGATGGAGAAATCATTGTGAACCCACCTAAGCTGCCACATCAGCGATCTGTGCGATTAGCGCTGCGTTATTTGGAAACAGTGATCCCTTCTGGTGAGCTTTGGGTTACTCCGACAGGCGTGTACTTTGATGAAACTAATATTCCTGAGCCTGATATTTTCTGGGTGAGTGCTGAAAATACCTCTTGCGTGCCAAATGTTGATAACAGTTACCTGCACGGCGCGCCGGATCTCATCATAGAGGTGTTATCACCTTCCACCGCACGCAATGATAAGGTGACAAAGTTTCAACTCTACGAGAAGCATCGTGTACGAGAGTATTGGATCGTTGATTCCGCTGAATTACGTGTGGAAGTCTGGAATCACGATAATGAAAGTTTCATTTATCAAGGTGGATTTGCTGTCGGTAAAACGTTCACCTCGCGCGTGATTGGCGCTGAAATTAACGTAGATAAACTACTAAACGGGTAAAATTGATGACACAGACTGCCTACGATTATGCGCGTACCCACGCAGCACGCTTTAAACAACAATGGATTGACCTGCTGCGCATTCCCAGCGTCAGCACCCTCAAACAGCACGCGCCCGATGTACGCCGCGCGGCGGAATGGCTTGTCGCTGATATGCAGCGCATCGGCTTACAGCGCGCGCAAATCTTCCAGAAATACAATTATCTGCCGCTTGTTTATGGGGAATGGCTTGGCGCAGGTAATGACGCTCCGACGGTGCTACTCTACTGCCACTATGATGTACAGCCCGCCGCGCTGGAAGACGGTTGGGAAACCAATCCGTTTGAACCTGTAGAACGCGATGGCAGACTGTACGCACGCGGCGCGCTCGACAGCAAAATGCACGTCGTTGCTCACCTGAAAGCGCTGGAATCGCTGCTGGCAACAGGCGCGCCGCCCGTCAACGTGAAGCTGCTGTTAGAGGGTGAAGAAGAGTCTGGCTCAGATCATATCTTCAGCTTCGTCAAAGAAAATCACGACTTGCTACATTGTGATGTTGTCGTCATCTCCGATGGCAGTTCGTTCGATGAAAATCAGCCAGTGCTCGTTTATGGCTTACGCGGCATCATTTCGATGGAACTGCGCATCACGGGACCGCAAAAT
>CALMZT010001200.1 GCA_937870805.1 uncultured Chloroflexota bacterium | reverse complement strand
CAACAGCACAACTACTCGATTCCCGTTTTCGCGGGAATGGCCAACGCCCGGCCGATGGCCAGTTGCTGCTGCTGTCCGCCGCTGAGGGCGCTGGCACGATTGTAGGCTTTCTCGGCGATGCCAACACGCTCTAAGGCAGCGAATGCGCGCGCCTTTTCTTTGCGAGGAAAGTAGTTCAAGAGACTAAAGATGGGATTGATATAGCCCAAGCGTCCCGTCAGAACGTTGGTCAATACCGTAGAGCGCTTGACAAGGTTAAACTGCTGAAAAATCATGCCGATACGCCGCCGAATCTGACGTAGTTCGTCGTCGCTGGCGGCAGTAACATCAATGCCATTCCAGATGATGCGCCCTTCAGTCGGGTCAATCAAACGGTTAATGCAGCGCAGCAGTGTTGATTTACCGGAACCGCTTAAGCCGATGATGGCAACAAATTGCCCATCAGGAATTTCGAGGCTGAGGTTGTCGAGCGCTTTAAAACCGTTTTCGTATATTTTGGTTAAATTTTCAATGACCAGCATAAGCGCCTCATCATAAAGACAACGGGTAGGGAAGTTTGCCAACCCTACCCGTAGTATAACGTTTTTGGTTCGTCTGCAAAAATGGTCGCAGGTGGAGCACTGCGCGATTGAATTAGCCGCCGAACACATCTTCTTCGGTCATGCCGAGAACTTCAAATTGCGAACGGATAATGTCGTAGGTCGCATCGTCAATCGGCGCAATGCCACTCCATCCATAGAATTCCTCGTTGCCGATGGATTGCGCCCAGCCTTCGGTCTCTGAGAATGCTACGAGAGCATCCAAAATCTGCTGACGCAGTTCTTCTGGGAATTCGGGACCAAAGCTCAAGGTGTCATTCGGGATCGGTGCGCTTAGACGAAGGATACGTACTTGATCGACAACATCGGCTGCTGTTGAGGCGAGTGTCAGGCGTGCGTCGAGGATTTGAATATCGCCCACGAATAGGCTGGTGTTGTCCCCTTCGGTCACTGTACGGGATTCATCAACTGATAAATCGTAGGGTTCGGGTAGATCGCCAATTTGCCAAGCGGCATGACCTTCAGGCATGGCTGGCGGGCTGTAGAAGGTAGTCCCAAAATCGACTTCGCCGCTGTAGACTGCCTGAACGGTCTGTGGATGACCGCCTGTTTCCACGCGCTCACCGGGTTCGATTCCTGCTGTTGTCAATTCGACGGATGGGAAGATGTAGCCGGAAGTAGAACCTGTGTCACCATAACCCCAGGTACGTCCCGCCAGATCGCCAAAGGTGTAAATGTCGCTGTCACGACGCACGATATAGGCTGCCCAATACACATTCCAGCCACGACGCACGGCGGCGGCGGCTACCTCTACCCCACAGCGGTTGTTTGCGATGACGTAACCTGCCGCCGGGATAAAGCCCATTGAATTTGAAGGCGAAGCACACATCGCTTCTACAGTTGCCGCATAGGACGTTGGGACTGAGACTTCAAAGTTCAGACCAGTTGCTTCTTCCAGCGCAGCCGCCATAACTTCACCACCACTGGTAATGACGCCAGCTTCTACGGACGGAACAAAGAACACCTGAATCGGATTTGCTTCGCTGCCAATATCATCCTGTGCATAGGTGACGTGCAGCCCAAGCGCCAGCACGAGGGTAACTGCTAAAAATACAACAAAGAGTTTCTTCATCTTAATTTCTCCTGTATCGTGAAACAAAAAACGCAATTCTCCCTAGAGATTGCAAGCTCGATAGTAACGCAAAAGCAGCGTATAAGCCAATGTTTAAGATCACTAAACAAACAGGTTTAGAGCTTGTTTGAACCCTTTAAGTACGGTTTACCTATCAGAGACGATAAATGAGCAAAGCCTTTTGTCTTAACATATTTCCAGTTAGTTTCCCAAACGCTCCTATGATGGTTGAGGAACAAATAATTGGCATACCAATCATTGGAATGTGAAGGACTGAACCGGATTTTTATGCGGTAGTCATTGGAATGCGCATTTTGTAGGGTATTGTTCGTTAGTTCCAATAGAGGCTTGTTGAGCGGGAAACGAGACAGCGCGCATTCTCTGTGAACTCAATAGGAGACACATTATCGATTTTAGATTGCACCCATGGGCTGTATGATGTACCCCATAAATCGGACAGTAAAATAGCGTGATTATCAGTGGATGGAAAACGCTATGCGAAACAGTTACAGCCCGGAATTCAAAGCGAAAGTGGTACGTGAGGTGTTGCGCCAAGACAAGCGCCTCAGCTAAGTGGCAGCCGCCCATGGACTGCATCCGAATCTGGTCAGCCCATGGCGTGAGCAGGCACTGGCAGGGATGGCCGGTTTGTTCAGCCGAGTACAAGAGACAGACGGGGCGGCGAAGGAAGCGGTACATGAGCGGGAAAAGCAAGACTTGTATGCCGAGACGGGCCGCTTGACGACGCAGTGAAGATGGCTGAAAAAAAGCTGGCAAGCTGGTTGAGTAGAGGCGAACGGTTGGCGCTGGTAGAACGGGAGGTCGGCGAAGTGAGCGTGGTGGTGCAGTGTGAGTTGTTGAGCGTGCATCGGTCAGGGGTGTACTATGCCCCGCGTCCCGTTGACGCGGCTGCACTGCACCTGCAACGGCGGATTGACGAGATCTACACCGCCTGCCCCTTCTACGGTGTCCGCAAAATCGCGGCGCAACTGCGGGCGGATGGGCTGCTGGTTAATCACAAAGCGGTGGCGGGCCACCTGCAGACGATGGGACTGCGCGCCATCTACCCTGGTCCGAACCTGAGCCAGCGCGCCCGGCAGCACAGCGTCTATCCGTATCTGCTGCGTGGACTGAAGATCGAGCGCCCTAATCAGGTGTGGGGCGTGGACCTCACCTACATCCGTTTGCGTGGGGGTTGGATGTACCTGTTTGCGGTGCTGGACTGGTTCTCGCGTTTCGTGGTCAGTTGGGCGCTTGATCTGACGCTGGAGCTTGGCTTTGTGCTGAAGGCGATGCGGGATGCATTGGCAGTCGCCACTCCGGTCATCTGCAACAGCGACCAGGGCAGTCCCTCCACCAGTCCGCAGTACATCCAGCTGTTTCAGGATACGCCGGTGCAGATCAGCATGGATGGCAGGGGCGCGCTGGACAACCTCTTCACCGAGCGGCTGTGGCGCACGGTCAAATATGAGGAGGTCTATTTGAAGGATTATGCTTCACCCCGTGAAGCACGGACGGGTCTCACCGCCTATCTCGATTTTTACAACTATCGGCGATTGCATCAAGCTCTCGATTACCAGACACCCGCTCAAATCAATTTCCATGAAAGAGGAAACTCCACTGATAAATTCTCCATTTTGCGGTCTCGACATTGGGGTACACCTTAAACATCCAACCCCGTGTTTCGGACACCAACATCAATATCTTACTATGTTGGACGCTGCGCCCTTGCGAAAGTAGCGGCGCGCATGTATAACGTCGTCCGACGCCAGAGAGTTGATGAAGATTGTGGCCAATGGCTTCTTGATACCCAAATACGTCGCTGAGAACAAGAACAGTAGTACATCCAAGGGCGTCTAGTCGTGGCTGGATAAGCTGCTCAAAAAATTGCAGATTGAGTGAGTAGGTCAGCAGTACCGCGCCTTGAAAGTGAGTTCCATCATGGATGAACTTATCAAGTTCGTCAACAATATTAACGCTCATGATTTAACGCTTTGACCTCACTCAAAAACCTTGCGCCATCACCCGTCAGCTCATAAATACTGTCATTTACAGCGACTAGTCCAACGTCAATGAGCATGGTGAGCGCGTTATTCAAACGTAGCGCTGGATGCCGCAGCGGTTAAAATAAGGAATAGCTGGACGATAAAATCTTCCTTCAACGTACTGAAATTTGAAAGTGTCATAACCGTTATAGCGCAGTTTGCGGATCGCCATATATTCATGTTGTGCGAGAATATATTTCTGATATAACCATACCAGAATTTCATGCAGCGTTTCTTGCCTCTCCAACCGCATTTCCAACTCCATGAAGAACTCGCGCAACGGTAACCGATGGCTTTCCTGTTTAGCAACAGCCATCTCTTCCCAAAGTGGATTTCGTGTGCTATGGAGGTCATAGAAGCGCAGAAAAATGTCGATCAACATATCCATTGCGTCACTCACATTAAACCAGTTCTTTTGCGCTTGATTATTGAAGAGGGCTAATGCGTCATCTCGAAATTTGAAACGTTCGACTAGGTTGTGTTGACATTTGAGAGAACTGGGCTAAGGTTGTCGGATGACAACCGTGAGATTGACCGATGAACAGTGGA
>CALMZT010001199.1 GCA_937870805.1 uncultured Chloroflexota bacterium | reverse complement strand
GAGAAGGCCAACGAAGACGAACGAAATCGACGACCCGCGCGAAAAGCTATCGCCTGCCTTGAGCGCGAATGCGCCTCCTGACAATACAAAGACCACTGAAAACCAAATAATTGTAATTCCGCTGAGCTCAGATCTGAGATTTAACAGTTCAACCGGACTGTATAAATCACTGTTGCGGCAGAAAGTCCGTTGAGCGTGGATGCTGCGCGGCTCATCGAAAAGCTGACGCAAGAACTCCGCGTGACGTATGCGGACGCGCATGAAGACGGGACTGGCGCTTTCAAGCCAGAAGATGTAATGTTTCCCGCCACATCTACGAGTCGATGGGTTATCAGCGCATCGCCTGTTACAACGACTACACCGATAATCCGTTGAATGTATGTTTTGAGAAAAAGCTGCTGCCTTAATCCCTATTTCACGTTTTCTTCTCTAACTCTTATCTTCTCACAGCATCGTTTTTCTTAACAAAGTGTTCTAATTGCTTGGGACAGCTTGATCTCTTTGCTTCGCAATTTTAGCAGCTTGGTGGTTCAACATGCGCGTTGCCCTATTCACCGAAACCTTTTTACCGAAAGTCGATGGCATTGTCACCGTCACCTGTCTGCTGCTGGATCACCTGGCACAACGCGGCGTTGAAACCATCATCGTGGCGCCACGTATCGGACGTATCGAGCGCTACAACCAAACGCGCGTGCATAGTGTGCCCGCCGTGACCTTCCCCCTGTATCCCGAACTGAAAATCGGTCCTTCAAACTACACCACTTATCAACAACTCAAAGCCTTTAAGCCCGACGTGACACACTTTATTCACCCCGTTTGCACTGGACTCAGTGGCATGTGGATGGCAAAGCGTTTGCGTATCCCCACGCTGGCGTCGTTCCATATTGACGTGGCACGCATCGCCCATCACTACAGAGTAGGCTTTTTAGAGCCGCTGACACACTGGCTGACGCGCATGATCTTCAACGCTGCCGATTACAGCCTCGCGCCGTCACGGTTGATTATGCGCCAGATGCAAGCCGCAGGGGTGCAGCGTGTCGGGCTATGGGGACGCGGTGTAGACGCCGAAAAATTCAATCCGCGTCATCGCAGCGCCGCCATGCGCGCCGAACTCTCCGATGGGCATCCTGAAGACGTGATTCTGCTGTACGTCGGGCGGCTGTCGTCTGAAAAGCAGATTGACCAACTGAAACCAGTGTTAGAACGTGTCCAAGGCACGAGGCTGGCGCTAGTCGGTGATGGTCCAGCGCGCCGCGATTTGCAAGCGCGCTTCGCCGGAACAAACACCAGGTTCATGGGCTACCTGAAAGGCGAACGCCTATCACAAGCCTATGCCAGCGCTGATATGTTTGTATTCCCCTCAGCGTTAGAAACTTTCGGCTTGGTCGTCACCGAAGCGATGGCGGCGGGCTTGCCTGTCGTAGCCTCGCGCGTTGGCGGTGTGTGCGATGTCGTGCAGGAAGGACGCACGGGTTACACCTTTGAAGTCAGCGACATCGACGCCATGATCAACGGCGTGGCACGAATCGCCGCAGATCGTGGACGACTGGCGCAGATGGGACGTGACGCGCGCACCTTTGCCGAAACACAGACGTGGGGCGCAATGATGGACGAGGTGATCGGGCATTATGCTCGGCTGGCACAACATGAGCGTGTCACAGCATGACAAGCAATGAGTAAAAGATGGAGGTTCATGCTTTAGGAAAGGAAATTTGAGGCATTGAGTGTAAAATAGAAAGCACCTCTGAGCATCCCTTACTGCTCATCGCTTTCTGCTCATTGCTGAGATAGGGCGATTGCATCAAAATCACGAATTGGGTCAAGGAAGGTCAGAAACGTCATTGTAGGGGCGAACCTGTG
>CALMZT010001198.1 GCA_937870805.1 uncultured Chloroflexota bacterium | reverse complement strand
ATTTTGATGCGCAAACGCTCAACAACGCGAGTATTGAAGCCCCTCTCCCGCGCAACACACGCTCGCGAACCGATCCCATTTTGCGCGGTGGGAGAGGGGTTTGGGGTAAGGTCATAGCGTGCGCTCAATTGCTTTCGTTAAATACCTACCCTTGTGAAGGGGTTTGGGGTGAGGTTTTAGCGAACGCTCGACATATCTCGAATATTTTCTCACAATGCCTTCCTCAATATCTCGCGCATTTCCTCATGAGTCAGCACAATCGGATTGCCTTTCATGCTGCTGGATTTGGCGGCGGGTTCGATAATTTTGGGAATATCCGCTTCCGTAATGCCATAGGTGCGCAGCGGCGGGATTTGCAGCGCAGCACAGAGGTCTTTGACGAACGTGACGCCATCCTCGACAGTGGCGTTTTCATTTCCCGTCAGCCAGCGCGCAGCGTCCCGATAACGGCGCAGAGTGTCGCTGTCCGGCGCATGCGCGGCTAATGCACGCACGTTGGTATCCATCACCTGCGGCAGCAGGACAGCACAAATTGCCCCATGCGGCGCATCAAACATGCCGCCAATCACGCCCGCGAAGCCATGCACCGCGCCGAGTTTGGCATTTGCCAGCGATAATCCCCCTAACAGGCTGGCATACGCCATATCAGCGCGCGCTGATTGTTCGCCGTTATAGGCGCGCTGAAGTGATCGCGCGGCGCGGCGGATACCGTCAGCGGACAGCGTATCAGTCAGCGGGTTGGCGGCGTTGGAGGTGTAGGGTTCGATACATTGTGTCAGCGCGTCCATGCCTGTCGTCGCGGTGATTTCGGGCGGCAGGTTGTAAGTCAGTTCGGGGTCTACGATGGCGAGTTTGGGCAGCATTGACGGATGTCGAATGCTGACTTTGACGTGATGCTCATGCGAGGCGACGACGGCGTTGCGCGTGACTTCTGAGCCTGTGCCTGCCGTCGTGGGCACGGCGATGAACGGCAGCGGCGCGACGCTGAGCGCCTGCCCTTTGCCGATGACTTCCATGTAATCAAACGGGTCGCCGGGGTTCGTCACCAGCGCGGCGATGGCTTTGCCCGCGTCGATAACGCTGCCGCCGCCGATGCTGACCACGACTTGAGCCTGAGCATCACGGGCGTGCTGCACACCAGAGAGCACCATCTCGACGGTGGGTTCGCCATCGACAAAGAACATGGTCATCTCGATGTTTTGGCTGCGCAGCGCATCGAAAAGCGCTTGCACGCGCGCGGGATTCCGCCCGGTAACGACGAAAGCGCGCAAGCCAAACGGCGCAGCGTGCGTACCGAGTTCGCGCGCTGTGCCTTCACCAAAGAGGATGCGGGTTGCGGTTACAAATTCAAAGCGCATAGGCGTAGTCGATAGTCGTTAGTCAGTAGTCGATAGTTGTTTGTGGTGGAAGATTATAGCGGGTTTTGGGGTGGATAGCATCAATGATGAATGCGGGCGTAGTCGCTTCGCTTAAGTTGCTGTGCCCCTACGATAGGCGTGATTTGTAGGGGATGACCTATGTGTCATCCCTGGCAGAAGCGGATATGATTACCCAGATAGCTTATGTTGGTGTTGAGGTGTGAGTGTGTATGCCAATATCAGATTACCTGCGCGGGCTGCGCGCGAAGGTCGGGCATGATCTGCTCCTGATGCCTTCGGTGACAGTGATGGTTTACGACGAACAGGGGCGCATTCTGCTGGTGAAGGATGCCGATACGCAGGTGTGGGTTGCGCCGGGTGGCAGTATCGACCCTCATGAACTGCCCGCCGATGCCGCCGTGCGCGAGATGTGGGAGGAAACGGGGCTGCTGGTAACACCGACGCGCATCATCGGCGTCTACAGTGGATCAGATTTTCAGGTCAATTATTCCAACGGCGACGCTGTTTGTTATGTGATGACGATGTTTGAATGCCGCATCGTTGAAGGCGAAATGCAGCCCGACGGCATTGAGACACTGGAAATCGGCTATTTTTCAGAAGCCGATTTAGCGACGCTGAAACTGCCCGCGTGGGCAAAAATTGTGCTGCCCGATGCTTTCCGCGCGAAAGGTCAGGCTTATTTCCAGGCAGCAAAATGGAAACCGCTTGCTGATTAAGAGTTGGTGTAGATTTGGCGGGCTTCGGCATCCACGCGCGCACGATATTCGGGCATATTGATGACGCTGTGCTGCAAACGGGCTTCCTCCGCCGCGAACGAGAGGATATGGCTTTCGAGCGACTCGCGGGCTGTCGTTACGCTGTCGTCAGGTGTCCCATGCAAGGCGTTCACGAAGCTGCGCATGATGCCAAAATCACCGCCGCCGTGTCCACTTTCGTCTCTGGCGATGACGGGGACATGTTCTTCCGCGCCTGTGCGGTGATAACGAATCGTGAGATCCCAGCGCTTCGCCACGAACCTGCCGTATAGTGTCGCGTGGGTGCCATCGTAGCGCATGGTACGTCCCTCTTCGTTGCCCTGCCCCTGCATCAACAGTACCACTGTCGTACCATCTTCGAGTTCCATGTTGACCGACTGGTGATCGACTACATCGTTATCGCAGTGATAGACGCAGCGCCCATAAGGACCCGTTTTCAGCGCTTCCATGCGCGCTTCGACAGTGGGCGTGAGCGTGACGGCGTTAAAGGGCCAGCCGTTGGTATCGCGGGCATACATGCGCGGCGCGTAGTATTTACACTCGTCCGCCACCGGGCAGCCATCGGTACAGCGCAGCGGAGCGCCGGGTGGCGCGTTCTCTGGTCTAAAGTAGGTGAGCGCACCGAACGAACTCAGCCACGTCACAGGCTTGCGCAGAATCCAGTACAGAATATCGAAGTCGTGGCAGCACTTGGCGAGAATCATCGGTCCTGCTTCGGCTTCATTGCGCCAGTTGCCACGCACGTAGCTGTGCGCCATGTGCCAGTAGACGAGGTTTTCACGGTGATCGACGCTGATGATGCGCCCCAATTTGCCCGACTGTATCACGGAGCGCAGCGTTTGAAAGAAGGGCGAATAGCGCAGCACATGACAGATTTGCAGGTGGCGACCAAGTTCCTCAGCGACCTGCACCAGCCTGACATTCTCATGCAAAATAGGCGACATGGGCTTTTCCAGCAGCACATCGTAGCCCGTTTCCAGCGCCGCCAGCGTGGACTCCATATGCATACG
>CALMZT010001197.1 GCA_937870805.1 uncultured Chloroflexota bacterium | reverse complement strand
GTGATGGCATTCATCGAAAAACGCGCCCCCCAGTTTAGAGGACAATAGCCCTATGGCTTCAATTTTCACACGCATCATCAACCGAGAAATCCCAGCAGAAATTGTGTACGAAGACGATCAGGTGATTGGCTTTAAGGACATCAATCCTCATGCTCCCGTGCATATCCTGATCGTGCCCAAAAAAGAAATCCCCTCGATCAACGATGTGACCTCGGAAGACGAAGCTGTGTTAGGGCGCTTATTGGTGGCTGCACAGCAGATTGCGAAAGAGCAGGGCATTGCCGAAAGCGGCTATCGACTTCTGGTAAACACAGGACACGATGCCGGGCAGGAGGTGCAGCACATCCATGTGCATTTGCTTGGCGGTAGACGCTTAGGACCGATGCTGTCGCGGGGCTAGTGTGTTAATCTCAGTAGCGAAATAAGGAACAAATAAGGGGCGTCAGACAAATGAAATTTGCCTCGAACGCCCCTTACAATGTGAACAGCTTAAGGAGTGGCTTCGGCTGTCGCTTCGGCAGTCGTCGTTGCTTCAGTAGTCGCTTCGCTTGTTGCTTCTGAAGTCGCTTCTACGGTGACTTCAGGTGTCGTTTCCGCGATGGTAGGCGTAGTTCCTGCCAACGCCAGCGCTTGATCAATAGCTTGGTTGATGCTTGCCAGGTCAGCCGTCACGGTTACGCCGTTGACTTGGATAAATGGTGTGCCAGTGAAATCTGGAATGCTTTGTGCTTCATCCTTTGCCCTTTGAACAACTGCCGCATTCGATGTGTTGCTCCTGATGCACGCATCGAATAGCCCTCGATCCATCCCCAAATTGCTAATACCTGTTCCCATGCGTGCTTGGGTGAAGGCTTGGTTAGCATAGCGCCCCTGCCAATCAAACAATGCATCATGAAATGGCCAGAAACCACCTTGTTCGGCAGCGCATACCGCAGCCTTGGCAGCGCCTTCGCCGTTGGTAATACCACCCGTGCCCCAGATCGGAACATAGGTAAATAGAATATCGCCATTGCGGACACGCTCAATAACACCTGATAGATCAGTGTCATGGAATCTTTTACAAGCCGGGCAGTCGAAACTGGAATACTCTACTACTTGTACAGGCGCATTCGGATTACCGATACGCGGATAACCTTCTGGTGAACGGCTGACTTCAAGCCCTTCGTAATTTGTAAGGGCAGTTTCCGGAATCGGGGCATCAGCAGGAAGGGTAGAGATGATAATCAACCCAACAATCAGCACAGCCACGACAGTAATCCCTACAGCAAGTGCAATCTGACGTTGGCGACGTTGTTCACGCTGGCGTTCTTTGCGGCGTTCAATTGTGCGGGAACGGTTGGCAGTTCCACTACTTTTTGTTTCTTCTTTACTTTTACGTTTAGATTTATCTTCCATGCAAATCTCCCAAAGGACGCAATCGCTCGTTAGTTGGCGCAATAGTCTACAGTACAGGGGGCAAAACGCAAAGTGCTGATGGTAAGATCCACAAATGACAATCAGTCTCAGATTCGATACAATTAGAGTAAATCTCATCACAACGTAAACGCCCATTTGCGGCGGATGATCGTTAATCCCCCATAGGGAAAAGGTGCGTAAATGGCTAAAGTGGATAGCTTTGGAGCGCGCGGTACATTCGATACCGGCAGCGGTGAAGCAGTTATCTATCGGTTAAGCAAATTGGCGCAGGCAGGCATTGGTCATATCAACAAACTCCCCTTCAGCATCAAAATCCTGCTGGAGAATGCCCTGCGCAATCTCGACAACTTTGAGGTGATGGAAGATGCGGTGATGGCGCTGGCAAATTGGAATGCCCCAGCGCCTGCACAGGTAGAAATTCCCTTTAAACCTGCGCGCGTCATTCTGCAAGACTTTACAGGTGTTCCTTGCGTGGTGGACTTGGCGGCGCTGCGCAGCGCGATGGTGCGGGCGAACGGCGATCCCAGAGAAATCAACCCTGTCATTCCAGTGGATTTGGTCATTGATCACTCGGTACAAGTGGACTTCTTCGGCAGCTCAAGGGCGCTACAACTCAACGCGGAGAAAGAGTTTGAGCGCAATCGTGAGCGTTATGAGTTCCTGCATTGGGGACAAAAGGCGCTCAACAACTTCAAAGCCGTGCCGCCAGCAACAGGTATCGTGCATCAGGTGAACCTCGAATTCCTGGCGAAAGTCGTTCAACTCTACGACGATGAACAGGGCGGCAAAATTGCGCTGCCGGATTCTCTTGTCGGGACTGACAGCCACACAACGATGATTAACGGCTTGGGTGTGCTGGGTTGGGGCGTGGGCGGTATCGAAGCCGAAGCCGCAATGCTCGGTCAGCCGATCTACATGCTCATGCCGGAAGTCATCGGTTTCAAGCTCACAGGTAAGCTGCGCGAAGGCGTAACGGCGACAGACCTGGTACTCGCGGTCACACAAATGCTGCGCAAGAAGGGTGTCGTTGATAAGTTCGTGGAGTTCTACGGCGTTGGCTTGAGCAGCCTCAGCCTCGCAGACCGCGCGACGATTGCCAACATGGCACCCGAATATGGGGCGACGATGGGCTTTTTCCCGGTAGATGCAGAGACACTCAACTATCTGCGACGCACGGGACGCGAGGAAAGCGTTGTACAGTTGGTGGAACGCTACAGTAAAGAGCAGGGCTTGTTCCGCACAGACGACACGCCTGACCCCGAATTCACGGATACATTGTCATTGGCTTTGGAAGAAGTCGAGTCGAGCCTTGCAGGTCCGAAGCGTCCCCAAGACCGCGTGCTGCTGCGCGAGATGAAAACAAGTTTCGAGAAAGCGCTGCGCACGCCGATTAAAGATCGCGGCTTTGAGCTGGATGAGCAGGCGATTGCGCGTCATGCCACTGTGCAAGATAACGGACACAGCGCGCAAGTCGGTCATGGCGTCGTAGTCATTGCCGCAATCACAAGCTGCACGAATACGAGCAATCCGTCGGTGATGGTCGGCGCGGGCTTGCTGGCAAAGAAAGCCGTTGAGCGAGGCTTGCAATCCCAGCCATACGTCAAGACCAGCCTCGCGCCCGGTTCGCGTGTCGTTTCTGAATACCTCAAGAAAGCGGAACTGCTGCCCTATCTGGAGCAGTTAGGCTTCAACGTCGTCGGCTACGGATGCACTACCTGCATCGGCAACAGTGGACCATTGCCCGTTCAGGTCGCTCAAGCGGTCAACGATGGCAATCTGGTGGCTGCGGCGGTGCTCAGTGGCAATCGTAACTTTGAAGGGCGCATTAACCCTCTGGTGAAGGCGAACTACCTGGCATCGCCACCGCTGGTGGTTGCCTACGCGCTGGTAGGCACTGTAGACATTGATCTGGTCAGTGACCCCCTTGGCACCGATCAGCAAGGCAATCCTGTGTATCTGCGCGACATCTGGCCCACGCAAGACGAAGTGCAGCAGGCGATGACCAGTGCGGTGACACCTGACCTGTTCAGGCAGCAGTACGGCAACGTCTATGATGGCAATCCCATGTGGAACGCGATCCCCAGTGAGGGCGGCGACGTGTACAAGTGGGACCCAAACAGCACCTATGTCCAGGAGCCGCCGTACTTCGAGAACTTCTCGATTACGCCGCCGCCTGTGCAGCCGATTAAGGGCGCGCGCGTGTTAGGCATGTTCGGTGACTCGATTACCACTGACCACATCTCGCCTGCGGGTGACATCGCGCTGGGGACACCGGCTGCTGACTACCTGCTGGCACATGGTGTCAAAAAGGAAGATTTCAACAGCTACGGTACGCGGCGTGGCAATCACGAGGTCATGATTCGCGGCACGTTCGCCAACATCCGGCTGCGCAACATGCTGGTCGCGCCCGATGAAACTGGCAAGCCGCGCGAGGGTGGCATCACCGTATACCTGCCGACGAATGAGGTGATGAGCATCTACGACGCGGCGATGCGCTACCAGGCAAGCGGTACGCCGTTGGTCATCCTGGCGGGTAAAGAGTACGGTACAGGCTCCAGCCGCGACTGGGCGGCGAAGGGAACCATCCTGTTGGGGGTGAAGGCAGTCATCGCGGAGTCGTTCGAGCGTATCCACCGCAGCAACCTCGCCATGATGGGCGTGCTGCCGCTGGCGTTCCAGAACGGCGCGTCGTGGCAGTCGTTGGGGCTGACGGGACAGGAGACGTTCGACCTGATCGGTATCGACGACAACATCCGACCCCTGCAAGACGTGATGGTCGTGGCTAGTGCGCCGGATGGCAGCAAAAAGTCGTTCACGACGACGCTGCGGCTGAACACGCCTGTCGAGGTCAACTACTACAAGAACAGCGGTATCCTGCAAACGGTGCTGCGCAAGTTCATGAGCTAAAGTTAAACGCCCCTCTCCAAGACTTAGGAGAGGGGCAACTCAAGGTAAAAGGTCAAATTAGCGAAGTAGTGACTCAAATTTTAGCCTGCAAAAACACATTTATCAGAGTAGCGTTTTATTCATAAAATTCGTTAATAAAGTGCGCAACGGAAAATCTGTGTTTGGGTTTTTGTGTGTAGAAACTAAAATCAAACTTCAACGTTTGATGTAAGCGAAAAAAACAGTGAGGCATCAGGAAATTTACTGAACCATTAGTGAAAGCGGCGGGTAGCGAGTTTTTAGTTGACCGTTGACAGTTTTGCCGAGGATTTGAGCGTGAAAGAGACAATTTTGTCACACAACCTCCTGTGAAGATGCGTTGAGATTGTCTTTATCTATAGTGTTGTTCATTATACCATGAATCTCGTCAAATTGGAATGTTTGTTCTAGTGTGAGGTTTTATTGCCGAAGGTCACAATTTATTCAGACGGCGGGGCATCGCCAAATCCAGGCTTTGGAGGATTCGCTGCCATTTTGATTTATGGGGATGTCGAGAAAGAAATCAGCGGCGGCGAACAGAATACGACGAATAATCGCATGGAATTGACTGCCGCATGTGCGGCATTAGAAGCGTTGAATCGTCCCTGTGAGATTGAATTCTATACCGACAGCAATTATGTCAAAAAAGGCATCAGCGAGTGGCTGGCGGCCGAGAGCCAGGCGGCCACGGCGTCGTCGACGGCGCGCGGGTCG
>CALMZT010001196.1 GCA_937870805.1 uncultured Chloroflexota bacterium | reverse complement strand
CGACAGCAACGGCATAAACGCCCGCCACGCCCGCATCGAGATGCAGCTCAGAAGCGGCAACAGGTTTACCACTCAGCAGCCCAAGGTAGCGTAACGCCTCGAATCCCCTGCTCTGCTCAAGCTGATAAATGGCGTCGTAAATGCTGTTGGGCATGTCATTGGCAATGTTAAGCACATCCGTCCACTGCCGCAGTTGCTCGTCATTCGTGACAGGCGCGATTTCAAAGCCTGATGGCGTGGGGATATTTTCTGGCAGGTTAATCAAATCAATCGCCATGCCCGGCGTATCGCCAGCGTCCATTAATCCATGTGCCTGCAAGCGCAAGCCAAGATCAGAGGGTCGCGTGATCGGACCTGTCCACCAGAAGAACGGCGATTGGCGCGCGCGGAAGTAAGCGATCATCTCGTCAATCGTCGGGTCAATACGAATGACTGTTAGCTGTGCGCCAAAGACAGCGTTGAACAGTGGATGCGGCACTTGCGTCGCAAAACGGATGAGCCGTTCATCTTCAAAGATTTCCTGATCAGGTAAACGTCCGTAGTTCGTCCAAAAGGAGAACATATTGGTTTCGATGGCTTTGAGGACGGCGGCTTCGTCCGCTACGTCATTCAATATGTGGGTCGTCATAAGGCGGTCTCAATGCGTTTTATAGGCTGTAATCTTAAATCGACACACGATTTTCAGCAATAAATGAACATCAATTTGCTTAATGTTTTACTAAATATATTATAGGACTTACGCAGTTGACCCATGACTTGTGCCTGAACAAGGGGTTTAAACCCCTTGTTCGTGAACCCAACTGCGTAACTTCTAATATTATTCTTTTCTCGGTGTCCTACGTTGTACTCAAGGCGGCGTCTCGGTGATTCAAATTCTTCTTTTGTCTTTGCGACCTCTGCGCCTTTGCGGTTCAAAATTGTCTTTTCACTCCGGTTCACAGCCATTTTTACAAAGATTTTGCAAGTTAGCTGTAACCTTTTGAGCACAAAAGGACTATTTGCCATTGTCCAGTCCCCCAAATGTACGGGGGCTGTAATTTACATTATTTACATATCATGAGGGTAATCGTAATGCAAGTGACCGGAGCAAACGTATGTTTAGCCCATCGGAAACGCTGCCGATAACGATCTGTAAAACCCTTCTCATTGAACGGCTCAAAACCAATGAGCCGGATGCCTGGGATGAACTTTTATCCCTCCACGCACCTAATTTGCGCCGCACCATCGCTGGCTCACTACGCAAACGCGGTCTGTCGCGCGATTGTGCTGACGACATCGAACAGGAAACATGGTTGACAGCCGTGAAGCGTATCGGCGAGTTCGAGGCGGACAGCGATGACAGGCTGCTCCACTGGCTGCGGGCGATTGCGCTCAATCATGTGCGCAACATGCAGCGCAAAGAACGCGAAGCCATTTCATTCGAGGAAGTAGACGCTTCTGAAAATTCCATCAATTTAGACCATTTGCTCTTTACGTATGGTTTAAGCCATAATACACTCGAAGATGAAGTGATATTACGCGAACGGCTTTCGACGGTTGACAAAGCCATGCAAACGCTGAAGCCCAATGATCGGGAAATCCTCATCAAGCGGCTGATGTGGGAGCAGAAACCGGAACAGCTAGCAGAACAATACCCGTCGCTCAAGCCGCGCTCGATTTCTCAAACAATATTACGTACCAAACTCACAATACGGTCACGCTGCGACGGGTTTTAATCCGTACCGAAGGAGTAATGCTATGTCGGACTCACTGCGCAAAGTAGTCCTCGATGAAGTGAAGAAACAGCCCGCCGTGCGTCCACAGCGCAAGAAACAAACCAATCGCGCGCGTGTGTTGGGCATGTTCGTCGATGAGTGCTTGAAGAACCGTAACATCTCCCGCGATCAGTTTGCCAAAAAGCTCGATATGGAGCGCGAACTGGCAGACGCCATTCTCGACGGCTTGCTGCCTGCGTCGGAACTCGACAACGAAACGCTTACGGAAATCGCCACGCTCATCAACTACGAGCCAAACGTGCTGCGAATCATTTTGGGACGCAAGACCGAAGCGCGCAAAGCATCGAAGGCGTAAGCTCTCGCCAGGAATTCCCTTTTCGCCTTATCCATACTTCGTGCCAATTTCACGTTGAATCGAAACCTTCATTGTAGATTTCTCACGTTCCACTTCCTGTTTTTTGCGACCCACTTCTTACATTACACCTCGCATTAAAGTTCCTTTTGACACTCAAATACCCCTCCATTTGTGCTACATTGATAACAAATAACTCTTGCTGCCTAGCTTACACTCCGAGTACAACGCTCTTTAAAAACTGAACAGGGACAATAAATCACGCCGAAATGCCTTTCTTGTCCACTGATGCTCTTTAACTGTTAAATTCGGCGTATCGGGAATTGTAGGGGTAGACCAATGTGTCTGCCCACCATTAGGCGCACACGTTGGTGCGCCCCTACGAAACCTGTTCTCCGTACCATCTAGTGAAAGACCTTGAGTGGACGTGGCACCGGCAAACTTGTTTGCACGCAGCCGGAGACTTTACTCTCTGGCAGCAGTAGCCTCACTTCCTGCCATTCCGGCATGAACAGCGCGAACATGGCGGCAGCAGTGACCTCACCAGCAGCCACCACGATTCACAGGGTGGCAGCAGCACCCTCGCCAACAGCCAAATAAAAAATATTGCAGTATCAATGGCAAAGAAACATACTACTCACCTCATAAACATCTTATTATCAGTCATCGAAACCAACTTCATACCTTTTTACATACAAACGCTTACCCAAGCGCTGTCGATAAACCTCCATCAGCACACATTAAGTCTATTAGAACATGACGTTCGATAGATCAATGAGTATGGAGGATCACACGATGGAGACGAAAGCGAAAGCCAGCAGAGGCGGTGCCCGTTTCAACGTCACGGCGAATTTGCTGGAATCAGAATCGGCGGAACGGCTGCCCAGGAGCGTAGCATACATCTTCTCTGCCAACGGACGCTTGCTGGGACAGGAGATCATCGGCGAAAAGGGCGCTGAACTAACGGTTGCCGCTTCCGAAGGCAGCAAGGTTCACGTCCTTGTAGGACCGGAAGTCAAGGAACGGGTCACGCTGGCGGAACTGCGTCGGCGCGGCGCGGCGGAACAGGCTCTGCGCGTTGGGCGTGAACTACACAACGTCGATCTACAAGTCGTGCCGAACAAGTGGCAGCATTGGCTGTTGGGTCTGTGCTTCGTACATGGGAATCTGTTCAAGCGCATCCACTTCGGACCGTTCCACTTTACGCTGTGCGTGCCCAATGCCACCGTCGAGATTTACGAAGTCGATCCGCTGCCGAGGCTCATCCTGGAACTGCCGGATGATCTGATCGAACGGATACGCGACTACATTATTCGTCCGTTTCCGGTTCCGCCCCCCCCGCCGGAAGAAATCATCGGTCCGATTGGTCCGCTGCCCGACCCGGAGATGGAAATCAACTTCAACATGGCACATGCCCGCGCGGCACAGTCCTTCGCCAGAGCCAGCGCTGCACTGCCCGAAGCACGCGCGTATGTCCGTGCCACAGCCGCCGACGCACAAACTGCCCCGCAGATGAGCGCTCAGTCATTGCAGCGTTCGCCTGTCAACAGCATCAGCGATTTGCAGTTCCTGGCGACGCGCACCAGCACCTTGCATTTCCGTCAGGCGCTGCTGCTGAACCCCGAACTGATTCGCCCCATCTTCTGCATCCTGTTCCCCATCAACGTGACGATGCAGTTGGTTGCGACGGCGGTAACGAACGAAGACGGTTACTTCTCGACCTTCTTCTTCAGGGGCATCAACAACCCCGATCAGCCCGACCTGTACTTCCGCGCCAAGCAGCATACGCTGTGGGGTCCCAACACGGTGATCTACGCGCCAACGCCCATCCCCTGCTACACCTACTGGAATTACCAGTGTGGTACTGAAGTTTCGCTGTACACATCGCACCCCGCCGCCATCGGGCGCATTTGCGACCCCACTGCCGACGGCATCACCGTTGATCGTATCGGCGACTTCCCGCTGAGCCGTATTCGCGGCACCAGCGTGAACCTTGCCGCGGGTACCAACACGGGCAACATCGGCTTGACCGACAGCGGCAGCCCCTGGGGTGGCGTGCTGCGTCTGCGCTTGGAGTTTGACCGTGATCTGCCGACGAACGCCGTGAAATACTACCGCGTGCAGTGGCGCAAAGGTACTTCCGGCGCGTTCACTGATCTCAGCGGAAATGTCGATTGGACAGCCATGCGCAACGCTGCTGATGGCACGCCGATCTACAGCGTGTACAACATCGGTCCGAAGATCGCGCCCAACGGCACGCCGAACCTGTACGAAATCCATTCGCGCGGCAACCTTGCGCCTGATGGCGTGAGCTTCTGGTCGCCACAGGATCTCGGCGGCGTCATCGCCAATAACACCAACGCCATCTTCGACAGCATGACGCTGGCAGGTTCCGTGAACCCTGACCAGCCGGATAAAGCAGGCATCTATCAACTGAAGATTGACCTGTTCAACAACAACGGCAATCAGGTGACGAACCTCACCGCAGCAGGCGTCCGCTTCTTTGTGCCGCCGTCCGTCGCGGGCGATATCACGGGTGACGACGCCGATCACCCACTATTAGATTTGGTGCAGGGCAGCAGCTTCATCATGTCGCTGCACATCGACAACAACCCGCCCGTCGTGGACGTGCAAGCCCCGACGCTCAACAGTGAGTCAGCGGGTGAATGCGGCGCACTGGAATATGACCCCGATGCTCCGGGTACGGTACAAGTGCCGTTCATCGCCGGACAGCGCAACGGCTTCGCCACCTTCACCTACAAGGTGCGCAAAGGCGGCACGGACATCTTCAATACGCCTAGCGTTGGTGTCGGTGTGAACAGCCATGTGCTGCTGCGCACCCAGATGCACACCGTCACAAGCCTGCTCGGTGATTGCGCCGTCGTCGGGCTGCTGGCACAAGCCACCGTCAGCCCACTGGCGATCACGGGTTGGGGTCCTGTGTACAACGACGTGAGCGATAACTTCGCCTTCGCCCTCGCGCCAGAGATGGAAGAAGCATAACCACCTTCGCTACAACAAAAAGGGCGGCACAGTCATTGTGTCGCCCTACTTTTATTGCCTAGACCTTATCAGAAAATCAGGTATAGTTTTCTAAGACAGCAAGTGGAGTTCTGATGATGTTCCCGCGCACACTCACACAACCCCTTATCAGTAACGGCTACACCCTCAATCCTGAAAACGTGGGCTGGCTAGAACCGAGCGACCCCACTACCTCACGCCGCCTCTTATGGCAGCAGTACCAGGAACAGGGTTATCTGTGGCTCAAAGGCTTACTTGATCGTGAGGATGTACTGGCGTTCCGCCGCCGCTTCTTCGAGACCTTCCGCGAAACGGGACTCGTCGCGTCGGGCAGTAACGCGCTTCAAGGGCTATACGCGGGCGCAGATGCAAAAGTGCTTGTGCATCCCAACAAAATCTTATTGGAAGTCGTGCGTTGGGCAGCATTCGAGGCGTTTTGTTTATCTGCGCCGATCATCGAGTTTTACGAAGATTTTCTGGAAGGCTCAGTCTATCTGCATAAACGCAAGATCGTGCGCTTCACCAAGCCGCACGACCCCAAATGTACGATGCCGCACTATGACCTCATCTACCTGCGCGGCGGCACTGAGCGCGTCGTGACAAGCTGGATACCGATTGGCGATATTCCCGTAGAGATGGGCGGCTTAGCATATCTGGAAAAGTCGCATCATTGGGGCAGACGCAAGGAAGCCGAATTCAACCGCATGAATGCCAATTTATCGCGCGCCGAACAAATCAATCCCTATAATCCTAATATGGACGCCGAGACTCCGATTGGCGCAGATGTCAACGCGCTGGCAGAACGCGCAGGCGGGCGCTGGCTGATTGCCGACTACGAGGCGGGCGATATGGTGGTGCATGATCCATACTTCGTGCATACGTCAACAGTCAACAACGACGCTCAGGGACGCATTCGCCTTTCAACCGACATCCGTTACCAGCGTGTACGTGATGAAATTGACCCGCGCTGGCAAAACCATTGGTCGTTTGACGATATGCTTTGAAGTTCCATTTGCCATTATTTCAATACAGAGGTGAATCGCCAGGCGCTGCCACATCTTTAGAGGTAGATGCTGAGCAGACGGGTAAGCGCCTAGCGTAAAGATAAGTGATCTAGCAGAGGTAAATAGGTGAATCGTGCTGCCTATTTCACTCTCGTCATGGTCGAGTCGTAGCCACCACCGCCCGGATACACCCACGCGCCAGAATTGATGCTGCCGTCTTCACTCCACTTGCCCTTGTAGTAGGCGGGTGAACCCTTTTCGCCACCCCAGATCGTCAGAGTTTGATCGTCTACTTCATAGGTGTACTCAAAGGTATTGCCCATGTTATCGAAGATGCGCGATTTGATGTCCAAGCTCGGTTCACCACCAAAGGGCTGCTCGTGTCCGATGACCTCGATACCCTTAACCTGATGTCCACTCTGGATAAAATCAAAGTGCTGCATCAGGAAAAAGCCGCCCTCCATCCATTCAAACCTTACCTGTCCGTCTATGTCGGGACCGGACACTTTCCATGTGCCGACCAGTTTATCGAGGCTTTTGAGGTCGGGGTTTGGCGTCGGTGGCTGTTGCGATGCTTGAGGATTGTTATTGTCTGTCATTGTGATTTCTCCTTTAGCTTATACTTTACTTATTGAAGAATTCGACCAATACGGGAGCAATTGCTTCCGCAGCGACCTCGTGCGTCTGACCTTCCAGCGTGCGGTGCTGTGCGTTGGGCATCGCCTTTGCCAGCGCTACAGCCGTGCCAGGCATAAACGGATAACTCTCACTTCCGTTCATGACGAGTGTCGGCACAGTCACGCGGGCGGCGCGCTCGGTAGGGACTGAAGCATCTTCGCCTAGCGCGGCGGCATCGTAGGCAATGGTAGGCGCGATTGCTTCAAACATGGGAAACATGGGCATCTGGCGAAACCCTTCAACGTGTTCTTCGGGCATCCCCACCAACGTTGTAAAGAGTATCACCGCATCTCCATTACGACCTGCCGCAAGCAGTTCCGTGAGCTGCTTTCTGAATTCTCTCCATGCTTGCCGCGCAGCCTCATCGTCGTTGTATGGCGCTTCGTACATGGCGAGCTTCTTCACTTTGCTACCAAGCGCGCGTGCCGCTTCCATCGCCAGCGCCGCGCCAGAGGAGATACCGAACAAGAACGCCGATCCCCCCGCTTTGTCAATGAGCGCTTCGATGTCTTCAATTTCACGCTCAACTGCAAACGGCAGCGTATCGGTGCTGTCACCGCGTCCACGCCGATCATAATGAAACACGGTGAAGTACTGTCCCAGCAGGGGTAGTGCCGCCAGTTTCGCGGTTTCGGTGTCCAGCGCTCGTTGTTCGAACATCCCGCCCACGAGGATGAGCGCCGGTCCCTGACCTGACTGATCGAAGGCGATGGTCGTACCATCTTTTGAAATGACGGTTCTCATGTGATTTCTCCTTTACTTGACAACGCGATACTTGAGATGCGTGATGCCCTGCCTCTGAACGACGCGCACGATTTCCAGTTGAATAGGGGTTACGCCCAGGTTGTCGAACAGTCGGACGCCGCCGCCAAGCAGGACAGGGGCGAGGTCGATGTGGATTTCGTCAAGCAGTCCCGCTTTGATACACTGCTGGGCGATACTCGCGCTGGAGATAGCGACATTTTTGTCCCCTGCGGCTTGTTTAGCCTGCGCAACGGCGCTTTCCACACCATCGGTGACGAAGGTGAACGGCGATCCTTCCTTGAGCCATTCCTGAGGGGGATGATGGGTCACGATAAAACACGGTCCACCTCCCGGCGGCTTGCTGCCCCAGGCATGGGCGATGTCGAACATCCTCCGTCCCGCCACCATCGCCCCTATTTTGCCCCATTCCTCCTGAAGCAGTTCGGCGCTGGCACGGGAGACGTTAAACACCATATCCGTGCCCGCGAGTGGTACAGCAGTGTCGCCATTGCTGTACCAGCGAAAGAGTGACTCACCGCCTAATCCGTTCTCAGGGTTATCGTTCGGTCCAGCGACAAAACCATCCAGCGATACCGAATTCCCGAATATGACCTTTCCCATGTTCATGCTCCTGTTATTTAATCGAAGATGTGTTACCTGTGTAACGCAATCATTCCGGCATGGGCGCGTCAAGGAACTCGACAATCATCGTGTTCAGCAAATCGACGCGCATCAAAATTGTTGTGTGTGTCGCGCCGGGGATCACAGCAAGCTGTGAATTCGGCAGTCCGACGAGATCACCGGGGACGCCGCCGCCCAAGAGCCGGAACAACTCAACAGCGTGCTCTGGGCGAACCTGATCGGAATCCGCGACGATGACCAGCGCAGGCGATGTAATGCCCTGAATAGACTCGGCGCTCCAATCCTGCACGGCAAGGTCTAACTGCACCAGCTTCTCAACCAGCGTAGCGAAATCTTCGGGATTCGGCGCGAGGCGCAGGTATTCCGATTCTACGGGAGAACCCGCGAACATTTCAGGCGTGATGGTCTCGATCATATCGCGGAGTTCAGGGTACCAGCCATCACTGTTATAGGTGGAAGAAGTGACTACCAGCTTGCGCACCAGTTCCGGGTGACGGATGGTAACTTGTAAGGCAACGCTGCCCCCCATCGAATAGCCGAAGATGTCAACGCTTTCGAGTCCGAGATATTCAATGAGCGCGGCAACGTCGTCTGCCATCTGCTCGTAAGTCAACGGGCGATCAACGTCCTCAGTACGCCCATGTCCTTGCAGTTCAACAGCAATGACCTGTCGTGTCTCGGCAAGGCGTGGCACGATTTCGCCCATCAGGTCGATGTTCATGTAAGCGCCATGCAGCACCACCAGCGGCGTACCCGTATCGGTGCCGCGAATCTCATAGTACATATTCAAGCCGTTTACCAGAGCGTAGCCAGTTTGAGGCGTACCCGTATCAGTTTGAGCGAAGGTCAGCGTCAGCGCCGTCAGCGAAATCATGACAGCCGCGACAAATGTGAGGATCGTTTTCTTCAACATTGCAGTTCTCCTGTTTGTAGTAGAAGCTGATTGAGTGTGCAAACAATTTGGCAGATTCACGCGCGCAACCTGACCGCCCTGCTCATGCAGGTGGTGAAGTACAGCGTCGATTGAACGAGTGACGGATTTAGGTCTCCGGTGGTACCCATCGACATCACCGGAGCTTGAGGATTACGACGTTTTCAGCAGTTCTTCAAGGCGATCCCAACTCTCGTTTGCCCCTTCTTCCATGCCTGACTGGAGCGTCCCGTCGCGATCTGCGACGGACTGGAAAACGGAGGAATTCTTCACGATAGTCTTGCCGTCATGTTCTTCAAGGGTCAACGTTTCAAGCAGCACATGCCCCGGCATCCCCTCGAATTCAAAGGTGTCAACAATCCGTTCGTTCGGCACGATTTCGTGATACACGCCATGAAACCCGAATTCACCCTCTGCACCGCGCTGCACATAGCGCCATATACCGCCCGCCTTCACCTCCATCTTGTCAACGGTGGTCGTATAATCTTTTGGACCCCACCACTGCGGGATGAGCGCTGGATCGGTTAGCACTTTGAACACTAGCTCACGAGGCGCGTTGAATTCCCGCGTCATGATGATCTCGTGTGTTCCCGGTTCAGCGACAACTTTAGTCTTTCCCATGTTTCTGCTCCTTTTCCTGTAATTCTTCCAGAAGACTCTCCAACCGATCATATCTGGCTTCCCACAAGTAGCGGTATGTCTTCAGCCAGGCGTCGATCTCTGCCAACGGTTCGGGGCGCAGTTCGTACCGGCGCCGCTGCGCATCCTGACGCACGTTCACTAACCCGACTTCGCGGAGCACACGCAGGTGCTTGGAGATGAGGGGTTGACTTGCCTCCAGCAGATCGACCAACTCACCGACTAAGCGGGGTCGTTCACGGAGTAAGTCAAGAATGCGTCTGCGCGTCGGGTCTGCCAACGCCTCGAATGTTGTCATCATGTTTTAAATATACCACATTAGTTATATAACTGTCAAGGCATATAACTAAAATTTGATAGAATCCGAAGCATACAACGGCGCTCCCATAAAACAAAGCGTATGTTTGCTAAATGTCAATAGAACTTGAAATAGGAGAATGAGGGGTAGCTGTTACTTGATGACGCGGCTAGGGTCGCAAAGTGAATGATGAATGCTGAGAACAGGGGATTATGCAGTTTAGGTATTAAAGGCGAAATTCTCGTGTAGGGGCAGATCAATGTGTCTGCCCTATATCGGGCGCACGCCGCTTCGCTTACAGGGTACGCCTCTACAATCCTGTTCTCCATTAATTCCATGAATATTACCTAACTCACCTTATGCAAAACGTTCGCCGCTGCGGACGCGGGCAGTTCAAAACTGCCCGCTATGCGCATTGGAAACCCGTGAACGGGTTGGGCGCGGCGGTTTTTCAACCTCTTCAGAGGTTTACCAATCTTCTACTAGCTCTGGGTTTTGAACCCGGAGCGATAAACTGCGTAAGGTGAGTGACCTTACTTGACGATACGGAAGTAAATATCAGTTCTGCCACCCGGCGACTGAATCACCCTGCTCGTTTCCAGTTTAATGCGCTCAACATCTAAATGCTCGAAAAACCGCATCCCCTCGCCAAGGAACACAGGCATGATCGCCATCTGTAGTTCGTCAACGAGTCCAGCTTTGATACACTGCTGAGCAACATTCGCACCACCAACAATCATCACATCTTTATCACCTGCCGCTGCTTTGGCTTTCTCGATAGCACTTTCGACGCCATCGGTGACGAAAGTAATTGTCAATTTATCATTCTGACCTTTCGCCACCGTTTCGGGAACATTGTGCGTGATGACAAAGATCGGCACTTGATATTCGTAGTTGGTAAAATCGCCCTGCCCCATATTATAGGAATGTCTGCCCATCACGACGGCTCCGGTACTTTCCATTGCTTCCTGAAGCCCTTCAGCTTCGCGTAATTCAGCGAGATTAGGATACAAACGGCTCACATCGCCATTTCGATCATTAATGAAACCATCCAGTGACATGGTTGCCCCTGCAATCACTTTTGACATACAACCTCCTGATTGTTCTTCGTCTGATTCCTATTGTATAGGTGTCTTTAAATATACAGTTGATCTGAAATAGACACTTACATTACAACATGCATTAAAGTGTCAAAAGAAACTCAATTGCGCTTCGTTTTGTGCTACGCTTGCCTGAGCGCTAAGTTGCTAAGGAGGTAGCATGTTCGAGAGACGATGTTTTTCAATGTTGCAACCATCGCTGCCGCCCTAAACGAGGCAGCAGTTGCTGATTTGCAGTAATTGCCGCAAAATCAGCCTCAGACTTTGCAGCAAACGATTCTTTTGTCGCTGCCGCAATTTCGCATCAAGCGTTTAACATGGAACACTGGATGTACTTCTGGCGCGCCTCTACTTCACCTTCTTCAGGCTTAAATAATGACTCCGCTGTTCTTTATCGAGGTGTTCAATGGCGTAACGCAAAAGCGTGCGCGGCATGGTAGCGGCATGTTGATCTAAAAAGCCTAACAGTCGTTGGCGATCATGTCCGCCCGCCGTCCGCAGCATCCATCCCGTCGCTTTATGGATTAAGTCCTGATCGTCGCTCAGCAAAACTTCGGCGATTTTAAACGTCTCGTCCACCTCCCCCTGTCGAATAAAATAGCCCGTACCGAGAATCGCCGTGCGCCGTTCCCACAGATTTTTGGAGCGTGCCAGCGTGTACAAAATATCGCGCGGTTTATCAAACAGGTAGCCACCGATCACATATGAAGCAGCAAGATCAACCAGATCCCAGTTGTTAATCCGATCATGGCGGCGAAGATAGAGGTCGAACAGTTCTTTCCGACGACCTTCGGGCGTTTTCTTGCTGCGCGTTTGCTTGTCCATAATGCTCATCGCGCCTGCCCGTACTTCGTGAATCGGACTTTCGAGCAATTTTTCAATTTCATCGGGCTGCATAGCAATAAACTCTTTGGCAAGCGCGAAAACCTGCCCCATACGCACACCCATAAATTCGTCGCCTTCGCCGTACTCGCCTTTGCCCGTTTTGAAGTAACGCAGATATTTCTTCGCTTCTTCGGGCGAACGATAGGACTCTAAGCGTTCAACAAAGCGCTCTGCGCTGACATCCATTTCTGCGCTCCTTTCCGTCGCCTTTAAAGACCAGGGGGTATTTCCTGCAACGTCCACGAGTTGCCATCAGGGTCGCGGAAGCTGGAGAATTTAATGCCTCTTGGGTATTCGATGACCTCGCCCATTTCAACACCCCGACCCATGAGGATGTCGCGCGTCTGGCGGATGTCCTTGACGACCAGATGCAAGCCCTTGACCGTTCCCGGCTTCATTTCTGAAATCTCGCCCAAACCTGTGCCTATGACAATCGAACAGGCTGACCCCGGCGGCGTGAGTTGGACAACCCGCACATTCTCGCTGGGATAAGAATCGTGATCGACGTGAAAACCGACCTTCTCCGCGTAGAAGGCTTTAGCAAGGTCAATGTCCGCAACGGGCACGGGCACAACCTCAAGTCTCATCTCAGGGGTACTGTTCGTAGGATTGTTCTCTGTCATTAGCCACCTCTCTCAGTAGGATTATAGGCTTGCAGCCAGCTTATCGAGAGACTGCTCCATGCCCATTTTGGACATTTCTACAATTTGCTCCGACGGATAGCCATATTCCGTAACCGTGAATTTTGTCTTGTTGTCAGCCAGCGCTTCAAAGGCTAACACATGCCGCACCTCATAGGGAATTTCCGGCGGCAAGCCCAGCGTCGTCGGGGCAATAGGCTTGCCCTCTTTGTCAGCAAAGTTCTGGATGAATTCGATCTGCTGCATCGGTACGATTTTTCGGTACGTCCACGTATTGTAGATGTCTTGCCCGCCGTATTCCTGCGGCGCGCGCATACAGACCAGCGATGTTCCACCCTCACGAAAATTCATGTTGGCAACGGGCGCGGTAAAACCCGTTGGACCCCACCAGCGTTTGAGTTGTTCGGAATCGCTCCATGCCTTCCATATCTGCTCAACGGGGGCGTCAAAAACGCGGGTAACGACGACATTGTGTGTCTTAGCTTCGGTGCTCATCAATGTTTCTCCTACATATTGAATGTCTGAATGCTCAAACAATCGAACACGGATTGCCAACAGCGGCGGGATTGTAGGGGCGCACCAACGTGTGCGCCCGATAGAGGGTAGACACATTGGTCTGCCCCTACGCAGATGTCCGTATGTAATCGTTAAACGGCATCACGGATTGAGCGATGCGACTTTTTCAACCTCTTGAGCTATTCCGTAAAGTCTGAAGCTCTCCAGGGCATTTCCTGAAACAGCCATGAATTGCCATCGGGGTCGCTAAAGGAAACATACTTAATGCCCTGGTCATGTTCATCGATCTCGCCCACTGCGACGCCTTTGCTTGCAAGCATTTCACGAGCCTTGCGCACGTCGGCGACCACTAGATGTATGGCTTTGACCGAACCGGGCT
>CALMZT010001195.1 GCA_937870805.1 uncultured Chloroflexota bacterium | reverse complement strand
CTTGCAGAAACATGTACTCAATTAAGGGATATAATGGGTTGAGTACATATTCGGAGATAACGTAATGGTGACGAAGACAGTCGATATAGCTGAAGCCCAAACCCACCTGAAAGAATTACTCACACTGGTACAGGAAGGCGCAGAAATCATCCTGACCGAAGATGATAAGCCACTCGCTCGGATTGCCCCGTTAGCACCAAAAAAGCGGGTCTTGGGCTTGCACGAAGGTACAATTTGGATGAGTGATGATTTTGATGAACCTTTGCCCGATGAGTTTTGGTTGGGCGGCGAATGAAATTGCTTTTAGATACCCATACGTTTATCTGGATGGAAAGCCAACCTGCAAAACTGTCTGTCAAAACAAAGGATGCTATTGAGGATATAGCGAATGTTGTTATGTTAAGTGTTGCCAGTGTGTGGGAGATGCAAATTAAACTGCAACTAGCGAAATTAAAGTTCGATGTACCCCTTGCTGAAATGCTAAAGACACAACAGGAAGTGAATGGTGTTGAGATATTGCCAATCAACCTCGCCCACGTCTTAAGATTACAACATTTGCCCCTTCATCATAGAGACCCCTTTGATCGTATGCTGGTTGCCCAAGCGCAAGTAGAAAACGCTGTACTTGTGAGCCAAGACCTTCTGTTGTCTCAGTATAATGTTCAAATTTTGTGGTAATTATGCCCACCGACCCCATCTCCCTCGCCGTGTTCCGCAGCCTGTTCGAGTCGCTTGCCGAAGAAATGGGCGTGACCCTTCAGCGCGCCGCCTTCAGCCCTAATATCCGTGAACGGCTGGACTTCTCATGCGCCGTGTTCGATGCGCAGGCGCGCATGGTCGCACAAGCCGCGCACATTCCCGTCCATCTCGGCAGTATGCCTGCCTCCGTCGAATACGCCATCCAAGCCTTCGACATGCTTGTCCCCGGCGACGTGATTGTGCTCAATGACCCGTATCGCGGCGGCACACATCTACCGGACATCACGATGGTCTCGTCTGTGTTCATCGAAGGGGAGCCGCGCTTCTTCGTCGCCAGCCGCGCACATCATGCCGACGTGGGCGGCATGTCGCCGGGTTCACTGCCGCTTAGCAGCGAACTCCATCAAGAAGGGCTGATTATCCCGCCCGTCAAGCTGATGGTCAGCGGTTGGGTGAACGATGGCGTGCTGGCGCTCATCGCGGCAAACAGCCGAACTCCCAATGAGCGCCTGGGCGATATTGAAGCACAGTTAGCCGCGCAGCGCGTAGGCGAACGGGGGGTGCTCTCGCTGGTCGTTGAGCATGGCGCGCAGAAAGTGGAAGAACATGCCGCCGCCCTCATCGACTACTCGCGCCGCATGACGCAGGCAGCCATCAGCACGATTCCCAAAGGTACTTACACCTTCGAGGACGCGCTGGAAGGTGATGGGCAGCGTGATCGACATATCCCCATCCACGTCAAAATCACCGTTGATGGCGAGGCATTGACCGTCGATTTCACAGGCAGCGCGGCGCAGGTCGCAGGCAATGTCAATGCGGTTACGGCGATTGTTCGCTCAGCGACGTACTACTGCGTGCGCCTGCTGATGAGCGATGATGTGCCGATGAATCACGGCTGTTTTGAGCCTGTCAACGTCATCACGCCGCCGCACAGCGTCCTCAACCCCGATTATCCCGCCGCCGTCGCCGTCGGCAACACGGAGACCGGACAGCGCATCGTCGATACCGTGTTGGGTGCGCTGGCAGTGGCATTACCCAACCTGATTCCATCGGCGTCGCAAGGCACGATGAACAACGTCACCTTCGGCGGCACGCACAACGGCGCGCCCTTCGTCTATTATGAAACCATTGCGGGCGGGCACGGCGCGGGTCCCTCAAGTCATGGTCTCAGCGGACGACACAGCCACATGACCAATACCCGCAACACGCCCATCGAGGCGCTAGAGGCGACGCTTCCTGTGCGCGTGCTGGAATATCGGCTGCGCGAGGGCAGCGGCGGCACAGGCAAGTATCGCGGCGGCGATGGCATCCGACGGAGCTATCTGTTCCTTGCGCCCGCGACAGTGACCGTCAACAGTGAGCGCCGCGTGTATGCGCCTTACGGACTGAAAAGCGGGCAGGCGGGCAAAATGGGCATCAACCGTATTACCCGCAAAGCCGCGCCGCGCGCCAAGTTTCCGACGAAGCGCTCCAAGCACGCGCAAGCCGACGAAGTGATGGGCAGTAAGTTCACGGCGCAGTTAGAGGCGGGCGATATGCTCATCATC
>CALMZT010001194.1 GCA_937870805.1 uncultured Chloroflexota bacterium | reverse complement strand
TAACTGATCTTACGCACTCTGAGCTTATGAACAAGGGGTTTAAACCCCTTGTTCGAGGCGAACCTGCGTAACGTCAGATTGTAACCATTTTATCTAGAGGGAAACATGCTGTTTTTCACCGAAGAAAAGATTGCCAAGCTCTTATCAGAAATTCACCCGACTATCTGGCGTGAGATGCACAACATTGAAGTGTTCAGGTTTTACGAAGGGGATGTGCCCGGTGCAGAAAAACCAGATTTCGATGACTCGGATTGGGCAGAGTTTCGCATTAACAGCTTTTGGGGCGGTTACGACATTATTGCGTGGTTTCGGGCACACGTCACCATTCCACCACATTTGCGCGATAAAAAACTAGCGCTGCGTTTTTTGGTCGGTCCACGCGATGGCGGCGACTCTACTGCGGAGACGATGCTTTACGTCAATGGGACAGCATTACAGGCAATTGATATATGGCATGAAGAAGCATGGTTGCCACCGGAACACTTGCAAAGTGATTCGTTTTCTATCGCGCTTCGGTCATGGAGTGGTGTGTTGGGCGTACCAGATCGACGCCGCTTCAAAGTTGCGCAGTTGAATTGGATTGATGAGGGTACAGAAGGATTTTACGCACTTGCCAATGCACTCTTGCAAGCGGTCAAGGAACTTGATGCAAATGATTGGCGACGTTTGCGCTTGCTTGAAACCTTGAATAGTTCCTTTCACATCATCAGTTTCACTAAGCCGCGTTCCGATCAATACTACCAGACGATTGATAAAGCACGGCAGTTCCTTGAAGAAGCGGTAGAGAAATTCTCTCAGGAAGAAGACCATAAACCAACGGTTGTGCCTGTTGGACATGCCCATATCGACATGGCATGGCTTTGGCGCTTAAGTCACAGCCGCGAGAAAGCCGGACGCACCTTTGCCACAGTGCTGCACTATATGCGGCAGTATCCTCAATACCACTTCATGCATTCATCCCCACAGTTGTATAAGTATCTTGAACAGGACTTCCCTGAAATTTTCCAGCGCGTGAAAGAGCAAATCGCATCAGGACAGTGGGAAATTACAGGCGGCATGTGGATTGAGCCGGATACGAATCTCGTCAGCGGTGAGTCACTGATCCGCCAGATTCTCTATGGCAAGCGCTATATCAGGGAAACGTTCGGCGTGGAGACGAATACGGTTTGGCTGCCAGATGTATTTGGGTATTCCTGGGCGCTGCCGCAAATCATCAGGAAAAGCGGTATGAAGTATTTTATGACCAGCAAAATTAGCTGGAGTCAATTCAATCGCTTTCCTTACGACACCTTCCACTGGCGCGGTATTGACGGCACGGAGATTTTAACCCATTTCATCACCACACCTGAAGCAGGTTCGCGTGCTTTCACCTATAACGGCACGTTGACGCCCCATGATATAAAAGGGATTTGGGATAATTACCGATCAAAAGCCATTAACGACGAGTTGTTGATGGCTTTCGGTTGGGGCGATGGCGGCGGCGGTCCCACGAAAGAGATGCTTGAAACAGCACAGGTCATGCAGAATATGCCCGGATTTCCACATGTCGAACTGGGCAAGGTCGAACCATTTTTTGAGCGCCTGGAAAAGCGGTTGGAAAACAAAGATGTGCCCGTGTGGGATGGTGAGCTTTATCTTGAGTACCATCGTGGGACTTATACGTCGCAGGCACAAAACAAGCGCGCCAATCGTAAGTCGGAAATTCTCTATCATGACGCCGAGTGGATGAGCGCCCTCGCTGATCTCCTGACAGGCGATCACCAATATCCCGATCTGAGCGAAGGTTGGGAACTCCTTTTGCTCAATCAGTTCCATGATATTCTGCCGGGGTCATCGATCCGACAGGTTTACGAAGACAGCGCCGTCGACTATGCGCGAATTGCAGCCATCGGTCAAACAGCGCTCGAAGCCGCACAGCGCCGGATTGCAGCCAATATTCGCACGGAGCAGGAGAGCTTTGTCGTCTTTAATTCGCTCCCTTGGGCACGCACGGGAATTGTCGAGCTTCCTTGGTCGGAAACACTCGCGGGACAAACGATCTTGATTGATGACTTTCTGGCTCAAACCCAGGTAGTTGAGGAAAACGGCGAGAAAAACTGTCTGCTACAAATGGAGTATCTTGTCCCCGCACTTGGCTATGCTGCGTATTCCCTCGTCCCACAAACGCTCACAGAAGCACGCACGCCGATGACGGTTCAAACTGATTATCTCGAAAACGGCGCGTATCAAATCAAGCTCAATGAACGCGGGCAAATCACATCCATCTGGGACAAAGCAGAATCCAGAGAAGTGCTTGCCCCTGATGCGCGTGGCAATGTCTTGCAAGCATTTGAAGATAAACCAAAGCAGTTCGACGCATGGGATATTGAGCTGTTTTATCAGGAAAAGCTGCAGGAAATCAGCGAACTTGTGGACATACAGGTGGAAGAACAAGGTCCTTTGCGGGGAACACTGCGCTTACAATGGCGTTTCTATGATTCAACGATCACACAGCATATCTCGATCTATGCCCATTCACGGCGTATTGATTTCCGCACCGAAATCGACTGGCATGAGCAGCAGGTTTTGTTGAAAGTTGCTTTTCCGGTCAATATTCGCGCGACAAAGGCGACTTATGAGATTCAATTCGGCAGTATTGAGCGCCCGACACACTGGAACACGTCATGGGATTACGCGCGCTTTGAGGTCTGCGCGCATAAGTGGGCAGATTTAACGGACATTCATAAAATGCAAATTGAAGAATTCACCGAGTACTACAGCAAGAGCATGTTTAATTCCTATTTAACTGGTATTAAGGA
>CALMZT010001193.1 GCA_937870805.1 uncultured Chloroflexota bacterium | reverse complement strand
TCTTTCCAATGATTTTTGCCGCGATACAGACGATAGCGATTTGCCTTTTCGTCGTGTTCGACACGCGCGTAATGTCCGGTCGCTACTTTAGCGCAGCCAAGCGATTGCGCGAGTTTATCTAAGGACGCGAATTTCAATCTTGAATTACAAGCGACGCACGGAATCGGCGTTTCGCCATCCAAATAACTTTGAACAAACGGCTCGACAACCGATTTTTCAAATTCCCGCTCTAAATTTAAAACATAAAACGGAATACCTAAACTTTCCGCCACGCGACGCGCGTCATACACATCATCTAGCGAGCAGCAGCGCGACGGCAGAGGCGCTGAACACCGCCGACTCGACTGAAGCTGCAAATAACACTGCCACCTCAATAGCGGCGAGCACGGCTGAAATGACGCCGACGCTGGAAAACACGGTAGCCCCAACGGCTGTCGGGACTGAAGGGGTAGCGGATGTCACCTGTACCAGGCTCAACCTCAACGAAGTGACTGAGGAACAACTGCTGAACACCATTCCCAACTTTACCAGCAGCATGGCAAATGAATTCTTCCAGTATCGCCCCTACACCAGCATCGTACAGTTTCGCACCGAACTCGGCAGCACAGTGGACGATAACCAGATCGAGGGGTATGAGCAGCACGTTTATGTACCTGTAGACCCGAATGAGTCCGATGCAGAGACCCTCATGCAAATACCGGGTGTGGACGAAACGATTGCGCAGGCGTTGATTGACGCGCGTCCCTATACGAATAATGACGCCTTCCTTGAAGAACTTAGCACCTATGTGCTTGATACACAACAGTTTGGTGAAGCGGATTGTTATCTGATTACGGAGTAAGGGTGTAGCGCCAGTCGTTCATCAACGCCGTTGTGGGAATCAAAAAGCGCCTTCCTACCGTGTGGTAGGAAGGCGCTTATAGTTAGGGTAATCGTTCAAGCACGTTGAGGCGGGTTTCGAGTTCGGTCAAGCGCTGGTCGATGGATTTCGGGACAGGTCTGGGCGGCAGCGTGGTGACATCATGGGCGGCTATGCGGGCGCGCACAGCATCGAACTGCGGCGCGCTGGCATTGTCGGCAAGATGCACGACGACGGTTTCACCCGTGATCGACACCCCGATAAAGGTATCACCGAGCGCGGCTTTGATCTCCTGATGCAGCGCTTCAGCATCGACAATTTTGTTGAATGTAAGCTCTTGCATGTTAGCGTACCTCCATGACGAACAAACGGGCGTAGTTGAGAGTGATTGTCCCTGCTGTAGTCTTCCAGTAAAGCGCGTAGCTGTGAGAACCTGCGCTGGGGGGGGGGCAGGTCATCCACAGCAGGAGAGCAAGATCATAGTAGCCAGAGACAGGCGTGCTGATGAAGCCCAAACCATTCGACGCATCACCCTGCCGTGTGCTATCAATCGCCAGATCAAAGAAATTGCCATTGCCTGCGCCTGAATTGGCAGCATTAACCAGGCAGGCAATTAAGACGTTACCGCCCACTGTCGCCAGCGATACAGAACCGCCTGTGACAGCGACATAGCTCGTACTGGTCGTGGTGGTCGTGGCAATTGCCTGATAGGCAAAGGGGCGCGCTTTCAGCCATTCCAGATTATCGCGTACATGCGTGTTCAGATCGCTGGCGATGAGTAGTTCGCCAACATTCCAGTTTTTCGGGGTGGTCCAAGTGGCTGGCATCGTGTTTTCTCCTTTTGATGTGTATGCCAAATTGAAGATAGTGCATGAGCTATTGCAG
>CALMZT010001192.1 GCA_937870805.1 uncultured Chloroflexota bacterium | reverse complement strand
CATCGTTGCGCTTGAATGTCGCTGGCGTCATTACGGGCGTCATCGCCGCTATTTTTGGCGCTGTGGACTTCTGGGCTGATTCGCGCGTTCGTGAGCTTCGACCCGCGCGCCTCCACTTAATCGGCAACGCGCTGATGCTTGGGCTGGCAGCCATCAACGCCTTACGCCGCGTGGGCAACCCTACGGCGGCGGTACGTCGCGGCGGCGTTTGGCTCTCGGCGCTGGTCACGCTGCTGCTCACCATCACGGGCTGGCTCGGCGGCGAGATGGTGTTTAGATACAAAGTCGGCATTGTCCCTCAGGACGAACCTGAATAGTCGTTCTCCGCAAATTGATTTAAGACCCTTGAGGACATAGACCCAACTATGTCCTGTTTGTCGTGGTAGCCACCTGAAGCGTGCTACAATTTTTCTCTTTATATCGGTGAGCGAGATCAACACAATCAACATGGACACACTAAACTTCCTCGTATTAGGCACGTCGATCATGTGGGGACAGGGCTTAAAAGATGACGACAAAATCCATCAGGTGCTTGCCCGAATGCTGCGCACAAAATATCCAGACCAGATCGTTGAGATGCTTTTCCTCGCGCATTCGGGCGCATCGACGGGCTTCAACCCTGATGGGACAGTAAACATGCATCATGAACCCCGCATTCACGGCGAAGTGCCCACGCTTTACCCCACCATACTGCAACAGATTGAAGAATTCGATGAACTCGGTGTCTCGCCCGACTCCATCACAGCGGTGATCCTCGATGCAGGCATTAACGATGTCAATTTGCTGCGCATCCTCAACCCATTAATCCCCCCTGCCGAGATCGAAGAACAGGTTGAAATCTACTGCCACCGTCACATGCAGATGCTGGTCGAAAAGTTAGTGATGAAGTTCAAGAATGCCAAAATTATCATCGCTGCCTATTATGAATTTATCACCGAGGACAGCCACGAAGAATATGTGCGCCACTTCCTTAAAGCCTTTGAAAACTTACTGGGCGGTTTGATCGCCAATGTGCTTGTCGAGGTCGCCGATAGATTAACGGAACAGCGGCTGCTTGCCAATTCCGACACGTTTGTCGAGCGCTCTCTCGCCGCATTTGAGGACGTTGCACAGAAGATCAATAGTCAATTCAAAAACCCGCGCGTGTTTGTCGCCGTTCCAGAAATTAAAACGGAAAACGCCGCCTTTGCCTCTGATCCCTGGTTATTTGGTATCAAAGAAGATCTTTCCGCTGAAGACCCCCTTGCGTCTGAGCGCGTTGCCGCTTGTTATGAAGCAGGTCTGAGTCGCACGCAGCCGATTTTTTGCGAAAGAGCATCCGCCGGACATCCTAACCCCAAAGGCGCGAAAGCCTACGCCGAAGCCATTTACGCACTTTTATAAAAAGCAGGCATAATCATGAAGGCAATGATCATTCTCAATCCACGCGCGCATGAGGGGCACAAGCCCCAACAGCGAGATGCCATCCGCGGCGAAATCTCGGAGCGCTTGAAAACGGCGCTGAGCTTAGAAAGTGTGGAGTGGCGCGAAACGGCTTTTCCAGGGCATAGCAGGACGTTAGCCGAAGAAGCCGCGCAGCAGGGGTTTGACTACATTTTCGCGGGCGGCGGCGATGGCACAATCAACGAAGTTTTGAATGGCATCATGCGCGTATACCCCAAAGCAATGCCTGTCCTGGGCGTGCTTCCCTTTGGCACGAGCAATGACTTTTTTGCAGCACTTAAGCAGGCTGAAGCAGCACGCACCATAGACGAACAGGCAGATTTGACGCTGACCTTCGATGTGGGACATGTCTTCTTTGATGAGATCGAGCGCTATTTTTGTTTAACCGTCGGCATCGGGCTGGTGAGTTGGGCGAACGAGCAGTACCTGGAAGCAAGTCAACGCTTTGGTCGCCGCTTTGCTCACATTCCGGCGGCAATTAAAGCGCTGCTGAGTTATCGTTTTCTGCCGCATGTAAAAATTTCACATGATGGGCATAAGCCAAAGAAAAAACGGATTTTAGCTCTCATGATCAACAACTCGCCCGTCATCGCAGGCGGCACTGCATTGACCCCTGATGCGAAGATCAATGATGGACTTTTTGATGTGTGCATTATTAAATCAGTGTCGTGGCTGCGCTTGTTGTGGCTGTTAG
>CALMZT010001191.1 GCA_937870805.1 uncultured Chloroflexota bacterium | reverse complement strand
ATACGGGTTGAACTGCAAAGCAGATTTATATGCCGACACTGCTTCTTCGTAGCGTCCCTGTTTGAAATGCGCGTCGCCTAACATTTCATGCAAGCGTGACCACGTGACATCGACGCCTAAGGGTTTTTTGCTGACCTGGATAAATTGTTGCAGCAGCCCCACCACATCGCGTTCGCGCCCTTCAATCTCGGACATCAGTTCGCCCGCCGTGAACAGCGCCTCTTCTAAGATTGATTTATTCTCTGCGCCCGCATTGCTGGCAATCGTAAGGGCGGTTTCTGCCGCCTTGAGCGCAAGGTCAGGGTCGCGCATATCTCGTAAGATGCGGCTGCGTAATAGGTGAAGCTGTACCAGCCACGCTCGATCTTCTCCAACAGGATAGGTGTCTACCGCGCGGTTGAGAAAACCAATTGCCTTTTGTGGGTTGCGTTCCTCGTAAAAAGCGACGAATCCTAAGCGCTCATAACAATAGGCAGTCAATGCACTGACCTGACTGCCGCTGAGCAAGCCCTGTTGCAGACAGTAAACCGCTTCCTGGATTTCATTTGCTGTAAGTAATACTCGACCAAGCTGATAGTATACCCAGCCAAGATTTTCGTATTCTGGGAACTGTCTGATGATGTTTTTGTAAGTGGTGCGCGCATCTGTGGCGTCGCTGCGGTCTGCGAAACCCACGCTAGCGAGTTCGAAACGTGCGAAGCGACAGTCGGCGTAAAGTTCCAAGAGTGGGGCAGTATTGAGGTATTCTGGGGCGAGGGTGCGGATCTCTTGTAAGTCGGCAAGCGCATCGTCTGGACGAGCGCTAAGAAGGCGAGAGCGTGCCCGATAAACAAGGACATCAGTTCGCTCTTTGGGCGAAAGTTCTGAACGCAAAAGTTTGGCGATGGCGGCTTCGGCTTTTTTGATTTCCCGTTTGGTGAGCAGGCTTTCAATAACTTTCAGTTGTTCCTGCATGTCTTTATCCAAGGATAACCTTTCGACTTACGCCTATTATACGGGCATAGCTTCTCAAATAGCGCCTAGAACTAATGTTGCATTTTGTCCACCGAGACCGAAGCTGTTAGAGAGAATATATTTCAGCCCATGCACTTCGCGGGCAGTATTGGGTACGTAATCAAGGTCGCATTGGGGATCAGGGTTTTCGTAGTTGATCGTGGGGTGAATGATTTGGTCGCGCAGTGTCAATGCACAAATGATCGCTTCGATTGCTCCTGCTGCGCCAAGCGCGTGTCCGATCATACTTTTGGTAGAGCTAATCGGCACATTGTAAGCGCCCTCACCAAAAATCGTTTTGATGGCATTGGTTTCCATCACGTCATTTGCGGGTGTTGAGGTTCCGTGCGCGTTGATATAACCAATGTCTTCAGAATTTAAGTGTGCGTCTTGTAACGCCCAACGCATTGCCCGTGCCGCGCCACGTCCTTCAGGTTCCAGCGCAGCAATATGAAAGGCATCCGATGATGAAGCATGACTGAGAACTTCCGCATAGATGGGCGCAGCGCGCTGAACAGCGTGTTCCAGAGATTCAAGGATGACAACACCGCAGCCTTCACTCATGATAAATCCGTTGCGGCAGGCATCGAATGGACGGCTGGCAGCTTCGGGGTTGTCATTGTAACCTGTTGCCAGAGCATTCATGGATTCAAAGCCCGCCATCACATAATCCTGCATAATCGCCTCAACACCACCTGCCATT
>CALMZT010001190.1 GCA_937870805.1 uncultured Chloroflexota bacterium | reverse complement strand
AATCTCACCTATCTTCCATCGGAGTGGCGATAATTGTCTCATCGCTTTCCCCTCTCTCCAAGATACAAGGGTGAGGTCATGGCAAGTGCTCACTTCCCTTGCATTAAAAACCTACCCTTGTAAAGGGGTTTGGGGCGAGGTCATGGCGAACGCTGTATTCTTCATACGTTAAAATTGCCGTAGACCAAGCACGGTGTTATACTGCCTTGATATTGCAGAAATTCTTAACTGGGAATAATGGTATGACCGATTTTGTCCCCCATGATGCACCCGCGCGCGAGGCAGCCGCTTTACCCGTTATGCTCCCCGGCAAGCTGGTGGGGCGCGATGCCTTCCTGGCGCGCATCTACGGTCAGTTGAAGCAGAACAAGCCCATACAACTCAACGGCGCAGCAGGCATCGGCAAAACGGCGATTGCCGCCTATCTCGCCAGTGCCTATTCGCAGCAGCCGGGCGGCGTGTTGTGGATGAATGTCGATAACGCCCCACTGGAAGAACTGCTGGCGCGCGTTGGGCGTGCCTACAGCTTGAGCGAAGTCACCACCAGCGAGAACCCGCTGTCACAGGTTGGCTCAGTCGCGGGCGCGCTTATGCGTAATAAGCCGCTGGTCGTGCTGGACGGCAAAATAGAGTCGTTCGTTGCCTCAGATTTCATCGACAAGTGTGCTGAAGGGCTGCCGCTGATTGTCGTTTCCGACGAACCGATTTCCGCCGTTGACGAGGCGGTCAATATCACCGCGCTTGAGCCTGCGCAAGCCGCCGCGCTCTATAAACAGCTTACCAACGAAGCGGACGACGCTGCGATCACCGAAGTCGTTCAGGGGTTAGCAAATCACCCCTTTGCGCTGGTCGTTTTAGCAGGCTCCGTGCGTGCCAGCAAGCAGCCGACCTCGCTGTATGCGAAGGCAGTGGGACAGCTTCCGGCGGGCAATCCCGCAGGAACGGCGCTGACGATTGCCTTTAAATCGCTCAATGGGGCGCTGCAAGGCTTACTGATGATGATGAGCGCGACTTATGGCGGTGGAGTATCCGCCGAATTGCTGAGTATGCTCAGTAAAGCGCCGCTTGAAACCGCACAGGGCGCAGCCAACATCCTTGCCGCGCAGGGGCTGGCAGAGCGCACCATGCGTTATGGGGCGCCGTACTATCGCCTGCACCCGCTGACCATCGCGTTCGCCCAGAATATGCTCAAAACCTCCAACCGCCTCGAAGGACTTCAGGCGACAGTACGCGATACGCTGCTGGCTTACGCTAAAAAATACAGCGCCGACGACCCCATCGCGCACAACAAACTGGCAACCGAAATGGATGCCTTCATGACGATGGCGCGCACGCTTGCCGATCAGGGTGAGCGTGAACCTGCCAACGAACTCGTGATTGCGCTGACACAGGCGGGTAATTTCGTCAAGGCGCGCGGTTACGTGTATGAACTGCTCAAGCTGCGGCGGCTTGCCAGCGGCATGACCACCGCATTCCCTGCCTACACCGATGCCAGCCCTTCACGCGCCGAACTGCTCGAAAATGAAGAAGACATCGAGGAAGTGGAGGACGAGGAAGAAGAATTCGCCGTCAGCAGCCTGCTTGACGATGAACTCATGGAAGACGAGGACATCGACGAGGAGTTGGTCGAAGAAATTGAAGAAGATGCAGACGAATCCCCTGTGCTTTCGCTGCCATCCGTCGATCTGAACACGTCTGATATGCCCGGATTGCGCGCGGCGCTGACACAGGCACGGCAGGACGGTGACAAAGATCGCCAGATCATGATTATGAACGCCATCGGCAAGGCGCAAGTCGATCAGAAGATGGAAAACGAGTCGATTGCCACGTATGCCGAAGTCTTGGAGCTTTACGAAGAGAAGGAAGACGACGCGGGCGTGCTCGAAACGCTCGATACACTGTCGGTGCTGATGACCAAGACGGACGCTTCGCAGGCGGCGGTGCTGCACGCCTCACGCGGCGTCAAGCTGGCGGAGCAGATTGGCGACGACGACACGCGGATGCACATGCTGATGACCTTAGGCGATGCGCGGCAGCAGTTGGGCGAGAGTGCTGAGGCGGCGCGCGTGTACAGTCAGGCGCTGGAAATCGCGCGCAAGAACGACGATCAACAAAACGAAGCGCTTGCGTTGTTTAAGCTCGGCTACGCGCAGTTAGACAACGGTGAACCCGAAACCGCGATTACGACGTGGGATCAGGCGCTGGCGCTGTTCAGTGAGCAGAAGAAGCGCGATTACGAGGCACGCACGCTCGGCGCGCTGGGCACGGCGAACTCGGAACTTGAACGCTGGACGGAAGCCATCAACTACCACACGTCGGCGCTGCACATTGCCCGCGATATTGGCGACAAGGAAGAGGAAGGCTTGCAGCTCAACAACCTCGGTCATGCGTCGGTTGAGGGCGGGCAGTTGGGGCAGGCGGTGCTGCGTTACAGGCAGGCGCTGCACCTGGCGTACCTGAGCGAGGACCGTGAGAATATTGTGACGACGATTGTCGATTTGGCGAGGCTGCTGTCGCGGAGTGCGCGGCATTTGAGCGTGGCGGAACTGCTGATTGACGATGCTTTGAGGCTGGAGCCGGGCGCAAGGGACGTGAAGCAGTTAAAGGACAGGATCACGGCGCTGAAGGATGACCTCGACCCGGCGGTGCTGATCCCCGTGACAGGCTCGGCGCAGGACTACGCGGCGGAGAATCGCGAGCGGATGGCGCGCGCGTTCATCGAACTCTTCGCGGACCTGTTGCAGCAGCAGCTGCGGATCGACCTGTCGTTCGACCTGGCCGCGCGGATCAACATTCACCAC
>CALMZT010001189.1 GCA_937870805.1 uncultured Chloroflexota bacterium | reverse complement strand
TATGGAATCAGAATGGAGAACAGATCGGTGAAGTCGAAGATATGGTCCTCGATCTGGATAACAGCAATGTCTCGTATGTGGTCATCGAGACAGGCGGCTACGACGAAGACTTCGACGCGGGGATGCACGGCACACCCGTGAAAACAGAAGACATGCGCAAGACGTTGGGCAACAGCAGCAAGGAACGACGAATACGTTGAAGCGCAAAGTTCGCAAGGAAAGCGAGTAAAATAGAGGGTGTATGTGAGGAGGTAGACGATGGTTGATCTCGATGAGCTAGAAAAAGAAACCCGATTTGTTGAAGGTGAGAATGGTGAGTCCTTTGTACAAATCCCCATTCATTTGTGGCTAGAAATCATGAGTGAACTGGAGAAGGATTTACCACAAAATGAGCGCTTGCGCCGTTGGATGGAACGTTGGCAAAAAATTCCCGACGATAAGTCGCCGGAGTGGTGGGAAGAGTTCGAGCAATCTTTGCGCGACAATCGCTTAAAGTTTCGTGAACCTATCGATAAATGAGTGCATACGTTTTAGATACTAACGCCATTGCGCACATTCTACATCGCGATATTCAGGTGACGAATCGTTTCCAGAATGTTTATATTCCCGCCAACACCTTTTTTGGCTGTCCTTTTGTCTATTATGAGGTGCGACGCGGATTATTGGCGCGGGATGCGAAGATGCAGATGGCTGCTTTTGAAACCTTATTCGCTTCGTTTCGGTGGGACGAATACACACGCGCCGATTGGTCTCTCGCTGCAACGCTTTGGAAACAACGAAAAGCGATGGGCAGACCTGTAGACGATGCTGATCTTCTCATCGCCGTGTTCGCACTTAATCGCGCGGCTATCCTCATCACCGATAACGTCAAAGACTTCGACGGGTTAGGTGTTACGTTAGAGAACTGGAAGTAGGAAAAACAATCATGACCGACTCCCCAATCTGTAAACTGCCGCGCCTGCACGACACCTATCATGGCTAATAGGGCTTGGATTACTTTCACGGCGTCGCTATCGCAGTTGGCGCAACAGGCGCTGTACCCTCTGGACTCAAGAAGCACAATACGCCGTCACTGATCGCCTGCGCCATGTCGTCGGGACGCTGTGTGAGCATGTCCCAATCCGCCAGCATGAAACCGAGTTCGATAATCGCGGCGGGCGTCAGCGGGTGAATCTCGCGGAAGCTGTGGTAATCCGTCATGTCCACCGTCACGCCCAAACGTCTCTCCATGCCCATCGTTTCGCCATAGCGCTGTGCAATGCAGTTGACTAAATCTTCGTCGCTGCCGCCCATGCCCGCGCGTGCGGAGGCGCTGGCGATGAGGAAGCCGGAGACGATTTCGCCAGTCCACACCTGGCAGGTATTGGCGTGGATAGAGACGAGCGCGGTGGCTTGATAGTTGCCAAGGCGCGGGTCGAACTCGTCCAGCAAATCAACCGTGAAGCCCAGCGCGCGCAGGTTGCGCACAACGCGCTGCGCCACACTGAAGTTGATCTCATTTTCAGTCGGGGGTACCGCCTGCCCATCTGCGCCGATGCACACCGCGCCGGGGTCTGCTCCCGGTCCCCGATGCCCCGACACGATGCCGACGCGCTGCAACCAGTTGGGCGTCGGCAGAGCAGTGGCGGCTGGCGTCGATACACTGGTCGCCATCGCCACCTGCAAGCCAGTGCGCAAATCGCGCCGCAGATAATCGGCGGACGTGAACCAGGTGAACACCGTCGCCAGCAGCCCGGCGGCGAACACGACGATGAGCGCTGTGCGGAAAAAGCCACCGAACACGCCGACGGTTTGACGGCGCTTGCGCTCTTTGCGGCGCTGCACACGGCGCACACGCTGCGCTTCAAGGGCGGCGTCGTGCGCGCGTTCTTCCGCTGTCATCGGCTTGGGCGGCGTCATGGGTTCTGCTGTTTGCTGCGCTGCCTGTCGTGCTGCCTGACGTGCGCTTTGCTGCGCCGTGACAGGCATTGCGTCCGCTTCAATGATGTCTTCCTCCTCCAGCGGCGGGCGCTCAGCGGGCGGGCGCTGCCGTTCTGCCGGACGCTGGCGGGCGGCTGCCTGACGCATCATCTCCATGAAGATGACGGAGGCAGGCAAATTGTTTTCAGATTCGGGGGAGTCTTGCTCGTCTCCCGGTTGAGTAGGATTCTCTGGCATGTTTTCGCTTTCGGCACGAAGCCGACAAACCGGACTTGTGATAAGATTGGAGCTAATTACGCCCTGGTAGTATTGGAATAAGTTTCCTAGGAAATAGACCAATGCTATATTATAAAACTTTACCCTATTGTAATTGGTTACTCAATTTATAGTCTATGGATAGACAAATGTAGACCAATAGAGGCTATTGGCAGTCGTTGCCCTTTCCATTATACTCCGTTTCTTGGCAGGAGACCTCCATGCGGATCACATGTGCCATCACCCATATTCCTCTCCTTAAGGCGAATGATGCCAAACTCGCCCTCTTGGACCACTTGGCATGTGAGTTCATGTCTCTGACACAACAGTATGCTACCCTTTTTTGTACAACTCTCGAACCAGACGCTTATCACGATTTGCTTCTGGAGAGTACGCTATCACAGCGCTGGCAGCGGGTCGCTGTCCAGCAAGCAGCAGGCATTGCCCAAAGCTGGCGTTCCAATCGTCAAAAGGACTTTGAGGATTATCTAGAGACTTGTGAAGCCTATGATCAAGACGAACTAACAGAACTTCCCATCTGGCGAGAACCCCATCTGCCGACGCTCAAAAACATCAGCATTCAAGCGAATACTAACGTGGCGCTGCTGCAAAAATCTTCTGACAGCAGTTTTGACTATTGGCTGCGTCTCAGTACGCTGGACAAGCGCAAACCGTTGTGGCTGCCTATCAATTTAGCCCTTTATCATCGGCAAGCGTTAACAGGCAAAAAAGTGAACAAGAGTGTCCTGCTGCAACGTCACGAAGATGGCTGGTGGCTCATCCTCACTTACACCGAACACGTCAAGGTCAAATCACCGAAAGATGCTGCTATCGTCGGAGTTGATGTCGGTATTGCCAGTTTCATCACCGCTTCTGACGGCAAGCACTATGGTTCGTTTCACGGTCAACTTGTCAGAAAACATCAACTTGACCGCGAGAAACGTCGTCGCAAAGCTAAGCTGCGGGCAGCACTGAAAAAGAAAGGGGTTGAAAAACTCCCTTCCACGCGCAACCTGAAACTCGCACGCCACGTCAAGCAGGAAATCAACCGTTCCGTGAACCTGTTCTTCGCTGACCACGAGGGACAGCAAATCGCCTTAGAGAAGTTATCGGTAGCCACCATGCGTTTCAAGACCCGCCGCATGAACGCTTATCTGTACGCCGCGCAACTGGCACACCTGCCCAAACAACTTGAGTGGGGCGCACAAAAGCGTGGAGTCCGTATCACCTGGGTCAAGAGTGCTTACTCGTCGCAGGAATGCAGTCAGTGTCACCATGTCAGCCGTGCCAATCGCCCAACGCAGCAAACGTTTTGCTGTGAAGTATGCGGACATCGCGCGCAGGCAGACGAAAACGCAGCAGTCAACATCGCTGCTAGGTTGGGAGACAAAGGATTGCAGCAATGCGCGAGCCGAGCCGAAATCAAGCTGTTGCTAGACCATCGGCACGAGCGATGGCAGCAAGAAAAACGGTTGGTCGTAGTCCAACCGCCCGCCCAGTTCACACGTTAACGGGCGTAGGTGAAGACTTGAAATATGGAATAGATTCTATATTTTAGGTAACTATAACGTACAATGGGGGGTGGAGAAAACGTCATGGACAAACGTCGAACTGCCACTGTACTCTATGCATTCGTTGGCGTCGTAGAAGTAGGTGACTTTGTAATCAATATGATGATCCTGCCGAGTTCACGCTATTCACAGCAAACATCAGAGACGTTAGGCGGTCTTGGTCTGGAGCAGGTGTTCGCGCGTGAATTACTCCTGGTGCTGCTGACGGCGGTGATCTCAGGCTTGTTTCTGGCGACAGCGTGGGGTTTCTATAAGAATACCCCGCTGCTGAAAGGCTTGTATCGTTGGGCAGTCGGTTCGCTGGCGGTGTATGTCGTGTTTCACTTTATCACTGCCATTACCTTACCCGCAATGGTCTATGCATGGTACATCGGAGCGGCATATGGGCTGGCGGCGGCAGTGCTCTACGTCGTCGGCAAGGTAGCCGAGCGCTAATCTCAGCCCGGAATTATGATAGACTGATTACAGCGTAAAGTCGGTGACTGGCTTCAGCGCGACACCCTCGACGATGGCAGCACGACTCTGTGATTGGTCAATAGAGATAGCGGATAGCTGTAATGCAATGTAGCTAGAGTCATAAACCGCTAGCTGATTATTGAGCGCAATTTCTAGCGTGTGGTCGAGTAATTGTTTCATGGGTGCGCGCCGTAGTTTCAACAGCCGGAGTGCTTTCAATAGGTTCTCAGCTTCGGTACGTGGCATTCCATGAAACCGCACCTGTTTCCAGATCACATTAGTACATTCCAATAGACAGAATTCTGGAACCGTCAGGTGATCAACTGTGCTCATCTGATTGAAGAAGGCTGTCGCGTTGGGAGTATAGGTTCCTTGTATCAGATATTCGATCACCACACTGGCATCAACAATGTAATGCGCCATCATCTATCCCGATCTTCACGTAAGAGTTCAAGGGATGACTTTGATCCATGTGGTGGAGTCCAGCGCTGACGCTCTACAAATGTACGCACCTCATCCCAGGTCGTATCATCATCCGCATCAGTTGCTTCGATTTCAAATGTGCCAAGTTGCTTTGTTAGGCGCTCGTCAATGATTTCTTCGATGAGCCTTTTTAATTCCTCAAGCGTCATATTCGCGAGAGTTGCCATGATTTATATTTCCTGTATCTATTTTGTAATGAGATTATAGTTCACATTCATCGCCACACCAGCCAGGGCGAAGTTGCCACCAGCGCCACTAACGGCACACCGAGCAGCATAATCGCCCATGCCTCGCGGCGCAGGGGACGCCGCCGCAGGGCTAATAGCACCAGCGCAATAATGTAGCCCACGACCAGTAACGCAAAGACCTGCCCCTGTGCCAGCAGTGCCGCGCCCAGCATCAACCCGGCGGCAATGGCATCGACGGTATATTGGTAGCGGGTGTAACGCAGTGCAAACGTGGCAAATGCCAGCGCGAACACCAGACCCAACAACATCTCATACTGTGCATTCACCAGCAGGAAAATACCGCCGACTGTTGGCACAATCAGCAGCGCGCGCCCAAGCTGCTTCCCGCTGATCTCCCCGCCCAAATCATAGGCTGCCCAACTACTGATGAACACCAGCACCGCCGCCGTCGCGTACTGGGTGATAGGCATCGATTGACTCAGTTGATTTTCAAGATAAGCGACCAGCGCGCGGAAACCCGGTGGACTGCCTGCCGCCGCGCGTGCGGGAGGAGTGGCATCGACCACCGCCGACGGCGCGACAAATACGACGACGCCAAGCACCACCAGCGCCGCAATTCCCAGCAGCGCGAGATCTAGTGGACCGGGCCAGCCCTGATCGACATCTTCCAGCGTCTCACCGCGCGACTCAGCCCGCTTCTGCCCATAGGACAGCGTACCGCCGAGAAAGATCACGCTGATAAGGAAGAACACCATATAGTCGATCAGCAGCGTATCCCAACCAAACAGCATCGCCCAGAACACCGCGCCGCCGATAATCAGCGCCAGCGCGAACGCCGCCGCCAAACCGATGCGCGGCTGTGACGTGGGCAGCGCAGGCGACAGCAGCGTGCCTGCGACGAGAATGACTCCACCAAAGACGAAAATGACAAATAACGACATAGAAGCGATCAGCTTTCAGCAATCAGCGGTCAGCAAATACAGGAAAACTTTACCACAGTGTATACACTATAGAGAGGGAAAGGTGTCGAAAAACCTTTATACGGGTGACAATCCTGCGATGGTGATCTTTGGGCACATGTATAATCCCATCCCCGACCCGCGCGAACTGCTGCCTGATTTGCCCGAAGGCGCGGCGTATGCCATCATGCGCGCTGTCGAAAGAACCCGACTCGCGTTTCGACACCGCTGGCGAATTTGTCCAGTCGCTTCGTCTGTAATCATCCCCCATATCTCACCGAACAGCGCTTCATTGACAACTTAGAACAAATGTGTTACGTTTGATGTGTCGATGCCCCTTCCATTTATGAACAATCATGGAGGCAAGCTGATGTTCAAAGACAGCAAAGCATTTTCCGGTTTCTCCGTAGACGACATTCCAAAGGCGAAAACGTTCTACAGCCAGGTACTCGGTCTTGAAGTTTCCGAAGATCATGGGATGTTGAACCTGAAGATCGCGGGCGGCAATCCCATTCTGATCTACCCCAAGCCCAACCACACGCCAGCCACTTTCACTATCCTCAACTTTCCGGTCAGCAATATTGACCAGGCAGTGGACGAGTTAACGCGGCGCGGTGTGCGTTTTGAGCACTACGACGGCGAAATGCAGACTGACGAAAAAGGGATTATGCGGGGCAACGGACCTGGCATCGCCTGGTTCAAAGACCCGGCGGGTAATATCCTGTCGGTGATTGAAATCGGCTAATCACCAACATTCAATACTGCACATTTCACCAGCAGATCATCGCTGGTGATTTTGATTCTCTAAAATCACACGAATTTTTATCCAACATTTTATCTGTCACACTTGCCTATAGAGAATCGTTGAGACCCTTCATGCTGCCTTGTTGAGCCATTTTCTGCGCTTATGGCTGAGCTAAGAAAATGATCTTGATTTCACTGAGTAGGAAAATTGTACGGGTTGTATTGAAATATAAATCGTATTATTTTGAACACTATCCGAGAAACACCAGTGAGATGTCGTTATGCGCGTCGTCACACACTCATGTGAAACAGGAGGATAGCCATGAATCAAACGTTACTCACCCAGGAGCAAGCACGGGAAATGCTTTCGGGAATTCAGGAACAAATGCCCGTCTTCGACAAATACGGCACCGAAGTGGGCACTGTGAAAGACATCCAGTACGCCTCTTTTGACAGCGATATTCTTTCTAAGACGCTCGAATTTTTCCGCCTGCCATTTGAAGCGCAGGCACACCTCATCAAGCGCGGCTACATCCAGATCGACTGCGGCGTGTTAGAGCATGACCGCTTTGCAACCCCGGATCAAATTATCAGATTCAGAGGCGGACTCAGGCTCAACGTCGCGCGCGAAGAGCTGATTACAGACTAATTTCCGCTTTCTCACCAGACTTTCGTTGTCCCTCACGCGGCGAAAGTCTATACCACCGCGTAAGCGTTTCATCGCTTAGCGCGGCATTTTGCGTTGTATACTTCACAGGTGTTTTTAGTTACACAGCAGGATAGTGTGATGCTTGCTATATCCTCTGTAATATAGCGGTAAGATTTCCTTGTACAATTTACAGAAAATGACAAAACACCTAACGATTTTGTGCTTACCATGGTTATGTCTTCAAAGAACTCTCAAGAACCTTAAAACTAATGCTTGAAATTGATCGAGCAGTATGATCTGAAATTGGATGAGGAATAAAGATGAAAGACTATCACATCAACATTTTCTACAGTGAAGAAGATGAAGAGTATATCGCTGACATTCCAGATCTAAAGTACTGCTCTGCGTCTGGGGAAACGCCTGAAGAAGCCCTGCGCGAAGTGCTGCTTGCCAAATCATTGTGGTTGGAAGTAGCCCGTGAAAAAGGGCGAACTGTTCCCAAACCACAATATCGCCCTGCTATCTATCAGGTACAACCATAATATTTACTAACTGATGTTACGCAGGCTTAGCGCGAACAAGGGGTTTAAACCCCTTGTTCACAGGTTCACGGTGCGTAACGTCAGTTACTAAATGGAGATTTTCACCTCTTTTCTCGGTGTCTCGGTGTCTCGGCGGTTCAAATTTTCTTATTCGCTCTTGTATTCCCTTGGTGTCCTTGGCGTCTTGGCGGTTCAAAGTTGAATTTTTGAACAGGTTCTCATGGCGCTGTCGATGTAACCGCCTCTGCCAGCAGTTGCGCCGCCAGCGCATGAACCGCCGCGTTCGGGTGCGCATCGAAGGGGTTCACCGTAATCTCTGCCGTCGTGCGTCCTTGCAGTGCCACTCCCATATCGACTACCGTAATCCCTTGACTCGCAAAGTAATCGACCACGCGCGCCGTTGCCGGTGCCGATTGTTCCAGCGCATTCAGCGCGGGCCACACAATGACGATCAGCCGCGCATTGTTTTCACGCGCCCAGATCACGAATTCTGATAAGTAAGTTGCGTGCTGTCCCCACACGTT
>CALMZT010001188.1 GCA_937870805.1 uncultured Chloroflexota bacterium | reverse complement strand
GAACGCGAGTCGGTACAGTTGCTTAAAGCCTTAGGGATTATTCTCAACGACGCTACCCCTCTCAATATCCCTCAGCGCATTGTCGATGCGTCGCTGGAAATTATTAAAGCCGATGTCGGCGCACTGCTGCGGCTGCAAGACGCCAATTATGCTGACATCACGTCGGCTTATGATCGCATCATGAAACGCAGCATCTCGGCGTTAGCGCTCAGTCTTGACCAGCAGCCTACACTAGTGAATGCTATCGAACGACAAGCGCAGCGTCCCTTATTCATAGATCGCAATGTCAAAGAGCTAGATGATCTCTTTACACGGCTGGACATCAATCAACGTGGACCTGTTTACTTCCAGCCCCTGACGCACGACAAAAAAATTGTCGCTATCCTGATGATTGGTCTGCCCTATTCGGGGCGCGAACTACGCGACAATGAACAAGAACTGCTCAAGGGTTTTGGCGTGATTTCGGCAAGTCTGCTGGCATTGAGCTACGCGGCAAATGACGCGCGCCGCCGCGCTGAGGAACGCGCTATCCAGGCGATGGTCGCAGGCGTTTCACCCGACGAGGTAAAAGACGACGATGTGATTGTGGCGCGCAAGGAAATGGAAGCCAATCTACAACTGGCGCGCGACCAAATTGCTCAACTCAATCAGCAGGTTGGGGAGCTAAAGGTTGAACTGGACTACGAGCGCAACCGCGTTGAACAAGAGCTTGAGGACAGCCAGGAAGGTCAATCCATATCACAGCAAATGGTGGCAATCACGGAGGAACAAAACAAACTCCGCGAGGAACGCGACCAGCTTAATGTACAACTGCAAGAAGCGGAAGCTGCGTTGGCAGGCGCAACAGCGACGACTAACGAGTCTATTCTGAATAACATGATTGAAGCGCTGCAACGCGAAAAGGAAGACTTGTTAGCACAGCGTACTAACTTGCAGGCTCAAATTGATGACCTGCGCGCGAAAGATAAGACGCTCATCCCCAATGTGCAGCAGTTTATCAGACGCATGATGGACGAGAAATCGCGGCTCGAAAGCGAACGAACAGAACTGCAAGGCAAGATTGGCGATGTCGAAGGACAGCTTCAAGCGATGGGCATCGAAGGCGAAGGTGGCGTCGCCCAATTGATTAACCAACTCAACGAGCAGCGTATGGCTTTGCAAGCTAAAAATGATGCTTTTAAACGCGAGCGGGACATCCTGCTTGCGGAACGCGCACGTCTTGAAGAAAGCATTATCCAGGCACGCGAACGGGATAGTCGTATCGAGACACTGCAAACAGAAATCAAAAACCTCGCGGCTGATCGTGAAGCCCTCACCAAACAGCGTGATCAACTACGTAATGAGCGCGATGAGTTTGCGATTAATGAGGATCAAAATAAAACTGTCCGTACACGACTTCTCTCACAAACAGCAGGCTACGAAATTGAACTTTCAGAAGCGCACGCCGAACAAGCACAACTGCGCGCACAATTGCAAAAGCTGGCAGATGAGCGCAGCGGCTTGATCGCCGAACGTGACCGTTTATTGGCAGAGAAACAAGCCGTCGAAATTGAGCGTGATCAACTCATCGCCCGCGTAGAAGGAGACCGTGACCGCCTGCAACAGCTAGGGGTCGAAGGTGTGGGGAATCTTACCAAAATGGTGGAAAACCTCTCCATTCAACGCGAGGCTTTAGAACGTGAACTCCACGAAACGCGCACGCAGCTTGCCGACGTTGAGACGAAGCTGGAACGTTTAGAGGGTGCTGCTAAAGCACAGCCCAAGTATCAACCCGAACAGCCGGAATTGTTGATGGGATTGGTGCAGGAACTGCGTACACCGATGACTTCCGTTGTCGGCTACGTCGATTTGCTTATCAGCGAATCCGCAGGCATTTTAGGAGAGATGCAGCGCAAATTCATGCAGCGCATCGCCACAAATGTTACGCGGCTGGGGGCGATGATCGAAGACCTTGTGCGGTTGACCGCGCTGGACACGGGCAAATTCTCACTCACCCCTGAGAACGTGAACGTAGTAAACCTGATTGAAGAAGCCATCACGAATTCATCCATGCAGTTTCGAGAGAAAGCCTTAACGGTTCACCTCGACTTAGACGACACTTTGCCGCTGCTGCGCATTGATCGGGACGCGATTAGCCAGATGATCGGACAATTGTTGACGAATGCTTATCTTGTTTCGCCGCCAGAGAGCGAAATTTACATTACCGCGCGCAAAATGCCCGTCGAATTGGAGGGTGGCGCTACCGACTGCTTGGTCGTCTCCGTAGAAGATCGCGGCGGGGGGATTGCCGCCGAAGATGAGGCGCGTGTCTTCTCGCGTAAATATAAGGCAGAGAATCCGTTAATTCAGGGATTAGGGGATACAGGGGTTGGGCTTTCAGTCGCACGCGCGCTAGCCGAAGCACATGGTGGCAAACTGTGGTTAGAATCGCGCGCAAATATGGGTTCAATTTTCAGTTTCGCTTTGCCATTTGAACCTGCCCTAGAGCCTGAAGGATAACAGCGGATGCAGCAGCGTAACATCCGAAACGAAATCACCGTCGCGCTCTCTGTGGTGGTCGTACTGGCGTTTGCAATTACGTTCGCCGTTGTGCTTTCGCTCACGAATCCTGATGAGGGCACGCCAACACCTAGTGAAAGTCTGATTT
>CALMZT010001187.1 GCA_937870805.1 uncultured Chloroflexota bacterium | reverse complement strand
ATTTACGGCGTGGATACCGCGCTGCGGCGTAACGATCACGCGTGTCCAGCCTTCGCCGGGATGCGTGACGCCGTTCTCATCCGTCACGGTTTCCAGCGCGCGCACGACTGTTGTACCGACGGCGATGATGCGCTTGCCCGCCAACCGTGCCGTGTTGATCGCGTGCGCGGTTTCCGCTGGCACACTGTAAAATTCCTCATACGGCGGTTCATGTTCCTCAAGGCTGGCGACACCTGTGTGCAAAATCAGCGGCACGATTTGCACGCCTTTGGCAATCAGGCGCGTCAGCAGTTCCGCAGTGAACGCACGCCCCGCCGAGGGCATTTCTGCGCTGCCCATCTCTGTCGCGTACACCGTCTGGTAGTAGCTGTTCGCCCAACCCTGTTTGACATAGCTGTAGCGGATCGGAAAGCCGTACTCCGTCAGGTATTCTTGCACTTCATACGGCAAGTCCAGTGTCGCAATCCACAGCCGCGTGTGTCCGGGGTGCGCCCGTTCGCTGGCGTTGTAGGGCGTCATCAGCGTGGCGCGTCCACCACCCGGCAGTTGATACGTCGTTCCAGCGTGCGCAGTATAGTGTGGCTTCGTTGTGTGTTCGCATGGTTCACGCACCTCGACAATCCACAAATCAGCAGGCAGATGCGTCGAAAGATGCAGTTCAAACGGCGTGCCATCCTCATCGGTGACGTTGAGCGCTGCGTTCAGTGTGCCGCTGGTATTGATGACCAGCACATCGCCCGCATTGAGAAAATCCGGCAGATCGTGGAACTGCGTGTGAACCACATCGTTATCCGAGCGATACGACACCATCAGGCGCACGGCATCGCGCGCCAGTCCCCGCGCCTCTGGCGGTTCGCTGGCTTCCAATTCCGGTGGCAGAGTAAAGTCAAGGGTATCCAGGGTGGCTTTTTGCCTCGCGCGTGGCAGCACTAAAGTGTTAGTCTTGAGCAGCGTGTTCATGGATGGTTCGTCTCCTGAGCGTTTGCGCTCGTGGGGTTCAGTTCGCGTGCCTTGTAGCGCCCGCTGGTGATGTCGCCCGTCAGCAGTGCCACGAAACCCGGCACGCTTTCTTCCGGCAGCGGACGATCACTGATGTCCTCGCCCGGAAAGGCTTCCTGATGCATCTGTGTACGCATATCACCCGGATCAACCCAATAAACTTTCAGTGTCGGGTTTTCGGCGGCGAGAATTGCCGAAAGCTGTTCCAGTGCCGCCTTGCTCGATCCATAGCCGCCCCAGCCTTCGTAGGGTTCAACCGCCGCGTCACTGGTCACGTTGATGATGCGCGCACCATCTTTCAGTTGATGGCGCACTGCTTGCAGCACTGCCAGCGGCGCAATCACATTTGTGCGATACACCTGTTCCAGCGCTTCCAGTGGATAATCCAACAGCGATGGCTGCGGGCTGAGTCCTAAAACACTGGCGTTATTCACAACCGCATCCAATCCGCCCGCCGCTTGTACAGCATCAGCAAGTGCATTCCGATGCGCGGCGTCCGTCACATCGCCAACAACGCTGAGCACAGTTGTCTGCGCCGCAAGTTCCGCGCGCACGTTTTCCAGCGCAACGCCGCCGCGCGCATCCAGCACCAGTGTCCAGCCTTCACGCCCAAGCCGCCGCGCAAGTGCTAATCCTAATCCGCGTGATGCTCCGGTAATCAATGCAGTTGGCATTGTTGATTTCCCCCTAATCGGTCTTCATGGTTACAGAATAGCATGAAAAACAGCCCTCCTGCGCCGTCCAACAGGGCTGTCTTGTGACTGTACTTCCGTACAGCTATGATTTACTTGAAGCTGTAAATTGTTTTTACCTTGCCCTGTTGAAAACAACCTTTTCTGGTAGGGGCAAGGCATGCCTTGCCCCTACAATTCGCAATCTTTGCAATAGAGCATCCTTAACTCATTGCTCATTGCTTAACTTGAAGCCGATTACTCAGTAAGGCTCACCAGTCCCCGCTGCGCCGCAATCCGCACTGCCTCTGTCCTGTTGCCCGCGCCCAGCTTGCCCATGATTGAACTCAGATGAAACTTTGCCGTGCGTTCGGTAATCACCAGCGCCGCCGCGATTTCCTTGTTCGTCTTGCCTTGCGCCAGCAGCCGCAGCACATCCATTTCACGCTCGGTTAACGCCTCGTCAACCCCTCTGCTCATGTGGTCGAGCAGCTTGGACGCGACCACCGGTTGCAGCAGTGACCCACCCCCTGCCACCACCCGCAGCGCGTTAAAAATCTCGCTACGTGGCGCGCCTTTTAGCAGATAACCTTTTGCGCCCGCCTGCACAGCGCCCACAATGCGATCATCGGTATCAAACGCCGTGAACACCAGCACGCGCACATCCGGGCAAAGGATGCGCAGCCGTCGCAGCGTTTCCACGCCGTCGAGTTCTGGCATTTCCAGATCAAGCAGAATCACGTCAGGCGAAAGCTCACGCCCGCGTTCAATCACCTCATAGCCGTTCGACGCTTCGCCCACCACCTGAAAATCAGGTTGCGTGCCCAACATTAACGACAAGCCATCGCGCACAATCGGATGGTCGTCGGCAATCAAAATGCGAATCGGTGTGCTCATGAGGGCACCTCTAACGGAATATCAATATCCAACTGTGTGCCAACGCCCGGCACGCTCGACAGTTCTAAAGTGCCGCCCAACAGCTTCACGCGCTCGTTGAGTCCGATCAGTCCATAATGCCCGTCACTCACCTGCGCCGGATCGAATCCCTTTCCATCATCCACAATCATGAGGCAGGCTTCTTCCGGTTCGAGTTCCAGCGTGAGCGTGATGCGTTTCGCCTCAGCATGGCGT
>CALMZT010001186.1 GCA_937870805.1 uncultured Chloroflexota bacterium | reverse complement strand
GGTAAATCATGTTCGGGATAGCTGGGATGTGTTACATAGGCTGTTGTCATATCGACCTGCGCTCATCTGGATAAATCTAATCAATCTTATCCCGATAGCACAAAACTGCCATCGTTCCTTACAGAATCCCAACACTGAGTTACAGGATTCTTATGAAAATTGTAAAGCTATCTGAAAAACCTCTAGCCTCAAATTCGTTGTTTTAAAGTTAGCGCGTAATAAACGTTATGAATTTTTTCTATTAAACGTAAATTATAAGCCTTAACACATTGACACAATCTTTACATCAAATCATTATGTGAATGGTCTAGTACATTAATCATAAAGACCATCATTGAGAAGGGAGATAACAATCTAGAAACAATACATCCTAAATTGATTCACAGATGACTATTTACTTAACTCAAGCACAGGGGGAGCGCTGAGATCATCACCAACTCACTCAAGCCAAGTGAGACTCAACGATCTATAAAGTAAACGAAGTTCAACAAGGTAAATAACCCTATGCCTAATTTGTCAAGAAAAATAAAGCTCTACGTGCCATCTCTGGCACTGCTCATGCTCCTCGTTATACTCCTTTTGCCTGCTGTCGTCCTTGCGGACTCGACAGTTGTTGTCAAGCCCAGCGCGCTCAACGGCTGGGGATTTGTTCAAGAAACTCCGAATGGCTCTGGGGCTTTCGTAGTGGGTCCCGCTACACCTCCATTCGGTACTGGAAGTGCCCAACTAACGGTTGATAGTACGGGTGGTGAATTATTCGCTGCACCTATCAATCAAGGAACGCTGTTGAGCACTATCACTCAGTTGCAATATTACAGTTATCAAGTCTCAGCTAATCTGATTGTTGCGCCTACGCTTCAATTGGGTATGGATTTCGACCTGACAGACACTGATACAAGCTTTCAGGGGCGGCTAGTATTCGAGCCTTATTATACCGGCACGCCGATTCTGCAAAACACCTGGCAGCTATGGGATACACAGGAAACGCTTAGTACAGGTGCTTGGTGGACAACTCGCGCGCCATTCAACGTCCTGTGCAGCCCAGCGAATCCCTGTCTTTGGTCAGAAGTATTAACCAACTGGCCCAACGCAGGTATCCATACATCACCCGGATTAGGTTTTATCGGTTTCAAAGCTGGCGGCGGTTGGCTATTTCCGTTTACTGGGAATGTCGATGCATTGATTGTCGGTGTGAGTGGCACGAACACCACATTCGACTTTGAACCGGAAACACTCTGTACAACGGTTTGTTACGTCAATGCTGTGACAGGTAATGACGCTTTCGGTGGTGAGACGCCCGCAAACCCGATGAAGACTATTCAGGCAGCGATTGATCGTGTATCGCCCGGTGGTCAGGTACGTGTTTATCCCGGCGCATACAGCGAAACTGCCTCCAATAGATTCCTCAGCGACAGCAGCGGACCTTATCAATTTGGCTTATTTGTCGCTGATGAGAAATCAGGGATCAGTGTCATCGGTGTCGATAACACGGATACGCCGATCACCGACCCCAGCCTTGTTCAGGCGACAGTGACTACCAACGCGACCAATGGCTTTGGTCCCAGCGGTGTGTTTATCGAAGGAGATGATGTCATTCTCCAGGGTCTGCGAATTAGCACAAACTGCTGCGGTCAAAACAAGACCATCGAAGTGATTGGCGATGCTTTTACCTTACAGCACAGTGACATCGCTGACCTGCAAGGCTCAGTCTATATCAATGACTTCCGCTATGACGACGGTGGCACACCCTCGGATGATAGCGATGATGACGCCCACGTCGATACCTACACCATCAACAACAACATCTTCCAGGATGGAGTGAGCATTGACCTTGCCAGTGGCGCAGGCTTTGGCACGCCAGAGTCCGGACGTACCATCACCAACAATACGTTCACCAACAGCTTTTACTGGCCGTCGATCAGCTTTAACGGCTCAGATACAGGCATCCCTTGGTATGTCTACTCTGTTGGCGGGGCGGTGATTACGGGCAACGATTTCACCAATACTTATGTTCCCAGCGCCACACTGTGGGCGCAGCACATTCGCGCGCGCGGCACCTATGACAACAGCCAGTTCGATTGGGAATCGTATTGGGAAGACAACACCTACAACAAGGCAACCGTCTTGTTGGTGGGTGACGATTACCCGACGACATTCGACGTGCGTACTTTCTCCTATCCCTGGTCGTTCGGCGATTGCAATATTCCTAATAACTGCGGCACATTCAACGACGTGCGGCGCATCGGCGCAGCAATCCAGCAGGAAGAAGACAACGCCGTTGCTGGCGATACCTTGTTGGTTGCCGAAGGGACATACCCCGAAAACGTGTCCATCAGCCTCTCACTGCGTCTGCTCGGCAACAACTGGGGATCTGATGCGCGCGGCGCACGTGCCGCTGAGTCCATCATTGACGGTGGTTCGGTCAGCGCGCCGCTGCAACTAGGCGCAAGTGACATTATCGTTGATGGCTTCCGCATTATTCGCGGCGAAAACGGGCTAGGGACAGGTATCCACATGTCTCCTGCGGCGGGCAACATGGATATCCTCAACAACATCCTCACCGACAATACGATGGGTATCTATCTCAATTGTGCGGGTGGATGTCTGGTCTATCACAACTTGTTCGACGCCAACAACCGTCCCGGTTCGGCAGGTGGCACAGGGATTTACTCTGAGTTCACCACTGACGTCGTGGTTGATGAGAATGAGTTCCGCAACCACACGACGAATGTTCCGGTGATCTTCGCTGCGGTACAGCTCGCCGCCCACAACAACCTGACGTTCACGGAAAACTACCTCCACGACAATGTGAGTGGTGTCTTGACTTTCTCTGTGTCAGGCGGTCTGTTCCAGAACAACGACATCAGCACAACCCCAAGCTCCACAGGGATCACCTTTGGCGGTGGCAGCACCAATATCGACGTGCTCAATAACACACTGAATAACAACCTGCGCGGTATACGCTTGGCGGACTTTGAAGGTTTTGGACCGAACACCAACATCAGTGCCAACCTCAACAGCCTCTCCAACAATACTGAATATGGCATTGGTGTATTGCCGGGTGGTTATACGGGTGTTGTCGATGGCGAGAATAATTGGTGGGGCAGTTCTTTGGGTCCCACGCATCCGAGTAACCCATTTGGCAACGGCAGCCCGACCACCGATCAGGTCGATTTCATCCCTTGGCTGTGCGACGGTACGGACACTTCGCCTGCCATTGGCTTCCAACCAAATCCAGGCAACGAATGTGCTGGACCCGTGACCATCACCAAGACGGCGAGTCCAACGACCCTGCCTGAACCCGGCGGTGCATTCACCTTCACGCTGACGATCACCAACAACAGCAGCGTACCGGTGACGATCACTACGCTGACGGATACCCAGAGCGGCGCCGCAGACGACTTCTCCGAATGCACGGGATTGATTGGTGATCCTATTCCAGCAGGACAATCGGTGAGTTGCAGCTACGCGGTCACGCACACGGATGCGGGTGAGTATCTGAACACGGCGAACGTGACTGTGATCGACGCGCAGGCAAATCCAGCTTCTGACAGTGATGATGAAACCGTCACAGTAACCAACGTCAACCCAACAGTGACCCTCGACAAGAGTGCCAGCCCGTCAACACTGCCTGAACCCGGTGGAGTGTTCACCTACACGCTGACGATCACCAATACATCAGCCGAAAATGTGACAATCGTTGGCTTGGGTGACACCCAAAGCGGTGCGACGGACTTCTCGCAGTGTAGTGCGCTTATAAGCACGGTACTGACGCCGAACCAGCAGGTCTCCTGTCAATACACCGTGACCCATACCAATGCGGGTTCATATAGCAACACGGCGACGGTCATGGTGGCAGATGACGAGAACAACCAGGCATCAGACAGTGACGATGAAACGGTGACAGTGACCAACGTCAACTCGGCAGTGACCATCAGCAAGACGGCGCAACCCGCATCGCGCTTCGAACCAGGTGGCGTCTTCACCTTCACACTGACGATTACCAACACGTCGGTGGAGAATGTGACGATTACCAACCTGACCGACACCAACGCTTTGTCAGCACAGTGCCTGGCGCTGATCGCTACGGTACTGACGCCAGGACAGCAGGTCTCTTGCCAATATACGGTGACACACACCCACGCGGGAACTTACAATAACATGGCGACGGTAACGGTGGTCGATGATGAGGGCAATCAATCATCTGCCAGTGATACGGAAACCGTCCGCGTGCGCAATGTCAATCCGCGGGTGAGAATCGACAAGAGTGCCACGCCGTCGAGCCTACCTTATCCAGGTGGCGTATTCACCTTCACACTGACCATACGTAACGACTCAGTGGAGAACGTGACGATCACCAGCTTGACGGACACCAATGCTTTGTCAGCCCAATGTTTGGCGCTGATCGCTACGGTACTGACGCCAGGACAGCAGGTGTCTTGCCAATACACGGTAACTCACACGGCTGTTGGTTCATACCAGAACACGGCGACGGTGATAGTGGTTGATAACGAGGGTAATCAGGACTCGGATAGCGATCACAAGACTGTTCGTGTAACACCAACAGAGACACCGACGGAAACACCCACCGAGACCCCAACCGAAACACCCACCGAGACCCCAACGGACACCCCAACGGACACCCCAACAGAGACTCCGACTGAAACTCCAACAGAGACTCCAACGGACACTCCGACTGGAACACCCGTGCCCGCAGAATGCGGTCCCAACTTCGTGCTCACTGGTCAAATCTTTGTCGGCACGGAACGCTCGGACTTCATTGAAGGCACGCCCGGTAACGATGTGATGATCGGTCTCGGCGGACCCGATGAACTCTACGGACTCGGCGGCGATGACTGCATCATCGGTGGTCGTGGTCTCGACAACCTGTACGGTGGCGCTGGCAACGACCTGATCTTCGGCAACGAAGGCGACGACTATATTGAGGGCGGCGCTGGCGTTGATACCGTTCACGGTAATGAAGGCGACGACCTGATTCTGGGCGGCGATGACAACGACCTGCTGTACGGCAACGGCGGCAGCGACTGCATCTTCGGTCAAAACGGCGATGACTACATCGAAGGTAACGACGGCAGCGATGCTCCGCTGGTCGGCGGCGCAGGCGATGACACCATCAACGGTGGTGCAGGTCACGACGACATCTACGGTGACGCTTACACAGGCAGCAGCGGTCACGCGCAGTTCCCGACGGATGCTGGCGCGCCCGGCAACGACACGCTGAACGGCGACTCTGGTGATGACACTATCTTCGGTGGCGGCGGCAACGACGCGATCAACGGCGGTGAAGGCGATGACCAGATGTTTGGCGAAGAAGGCGACGACACGGAGACGGGCGCTGGCGACAGTGATTACTTTGACGGTGGTTCACACGGTCAAGGCGACACGGCGACAGACTTCGACCCGAACAACGACGTTGCCTGCGTGGACATTGAGTTTGGTTGCAGCACGCCTACACCTCCTCCGTCTGATGCGGATGGCGATGGAGTAGCAGATGCGACAGACCTGTGCCCGAATACACCTGTTGGTGAGGCTGTGGACGTGGATGGCTGCTCCGCATCACAGCTGAACCAGGCACCTAACGCAGTTGATGATGCCTACAATGCCAACATCGGTGCTACTACGTTCATCCTGACAGCAAACGGCGTGCTGGCGAACGACACTGACACAGAGAACGACCCGCTGCAAGTGACGACCACAGGCACCATCACGACGACGCAAGGTGGCACAGTAAGCATGAACGGCGATGGCGCGTTCAACTACGACCCGCCAACCGCTGCCTTCACCGGTACAGATACGTTCACTTACACCATCACGGACGGTGGCAACACCGATACTGCAACGGTGACAATGAACGTAAACATACCACCTAACGCCGCGCCTGATGCAGTCGATGATGCCTACGATGCCAACATCGGTGCTACAACGTTCGTCCTTGTGGGTGATGGCGTGCTGATGAACGACACCGACGCGGAGACGCCGTTGGCGAACACTTGCGAGAAGGTGCCGCGAACCCGGCGCGCCGGGTGTTAGCTTCGATCGTCGGATCACGCGGTTTCCCGCAGTTCCGTCGCGGCCGCATCGAGCCGGAGCCCGGGATTCCACCGGCGCCACACGAGGCTGGAGGGGAGCCGACCGGTGAAGGTCCTGCACGTCATCGACTCCTTCAGCTTCGGCGGCGCGGAACGCCTGCTGGCCACGCTGAACGAGCACGCCGCCGCTGAAGGCCTGGAGCTCCGGGTCGCCAGTCTCGCCCCGCGGACACCCGAGCGGACCGCCAGCCTGTCGGTGCTGGAGCAGGCGGGGTTGGACCCGTCGTTCGTCGGTGTCCGTCGCCTCACCGACCCCTTGGCCCTGACCCGCCTGCGCCGCGCCATCCGGGAGTCCGGCTGCGACGTGGTGCACGCCCATCTCGGCTACTCCGCCGTGCTCGTCCCGCTCGCGGCCCGGACGCTCGGCGTGCCGTGCATCAGCACCCTCCACCACGTCCCGACGCCGGACGTGTCCCGCGGCGACCGGGTCAAGGAGTGGCTGTGGACCCGGTCGGCGGAGCGCGGCGCGGCCCTCGTCTTCGTGTCGGAGGCGGCCAGGGACGCCGCCGCCGCGATGGTCGGCCCGGCGAAGCCGACGTGGCAGGTGCTGCACAACGGCGTCGACCTCACCCGGCTCGCGCCGCCCCCGGCGGGGAACCGCCCGGCACTCCCGGCCGACCTCGGGATCCCCGCGGGGACGCCGGTGGTCAGCGTGGTGGCGGCACTGCGCGAGCCCAAGGGGCACGAGGTAGCCCTCCGCGTCTGGCCCGAGGTGCGCGCCGCCGTGCCGGGCGCCGTCCTGCTCGTGGTCGGCGA
>CALMZT010001185.1 GCA_937870805.1 uncultured Chloroflexota bacterium | reverse complement strand
TGCACAATTTGGATTGGCGGGGAATTATGGACTCCGTTCGCTAAAAAGTTCAGAATGTCAAAGTTCTGGATAACCATGAAAACAACCTTTCGTTAACGAGTAACGGTTAAAATACGCTGCGAATCAAACGAGTCGATGGTTGAAATCACACCATCTGTCCAACGAACTTCGAGTCGATAGAGTTCGCTGTCGTTCGGAAAACCAAAATGAATGCGCGTTGGATCACCAGAGAGATAGCCACTGATGGCGCGCACATCACGGGTATAAGTACCGCTGCTGGTGTACAGCATCAGCACCGCGCCGAGACCAAAGCGGTTCGGCGCATCTTGCTGACGGAGATCAACTTGCAAGCTGCTGCCGCCGCAGAGTGCATTTTCAAATAACTGCGCGGGCGTCATGAGGTTATTGACCACGATGTCCAGGTCGCCGTCGTTATCTAAATCCGCCATGCTCATGCCGCGTCCGCTGCGTGTGCTGCCGAGTCCCCATTCAGGTACGGGGATAAAGCGCGCGCCGTTTTCGCTGCGAAACGCCTGATTAGCTTCTACCAGTTCGTAGTTGGGAAGCTGCTCAAACAATTCCTGGGCAATCATGCCGTTGACAACGTAGAGGTCTAAGTAGCCATCGTTGTCCAGATCACCAAACTTGCTCGACCAACTCCAGCCCGTCGCCGTTACGCCGAAGTCTAAAGCAACGTCCTGAAAATCGCTTTCGGCGGTGCGTTGCAGCAGGACATTTTCGAGCACCTGACGATTGCCAGGGAGCAGCGGCACGCGCGCTAGGTTATCCAGCACAGGCTGCCACGCGCGCAGCGTCTCAGGATCATCATCATAAGGATGCATGTCGGCGGCGAAGAATTCCAGTGTGCCATCATTGTCAAGATCGCCTGCGTCAAAGCTCATCGTGCTGTAGGTGGTGACAGGGAATAAATTTGTTTCCTGCCATAGTCCATTGATATACGACCAGCTTTGATCGGGAAAACTGAAATCATTGCCGATCACGAGATCAATATTGCCATCACCGTTAAGATCAGAAAGCCAGATTGCTAATGCCTGCGACTCATCGGCTAGGCGTGTCGGGACAAAAACGCCGTTCTGATTCTCATAATAAATGACGCCCGCACCGTCGCCGAACAAAAAAGAATCGCGCATCAACTGCATCAGTTCGACATCATAGGAAGCGGTTACAAGGTCAAGGTCATCGTCTGTATCTACGTCTGCCCAATTGAGGGTATACGCGGGACGGTTGACGCCTGGAAGGGCATTGAAGGTAAAAGTCTCGTCGCCGTTGTTGTGCCAGTAGCTAGGGGCTGCAAGCTGCGTCGTCAACACAATGTCGAGCCAGCCATCGCCATCAACATCAACGATGCTGACTGTGCGAGTATGTCCAGTCGGCGCGAATTCCTGTGCGCGGAAGTTGAGGGCACCTTCATTCCAAAGAACAGTATTCGCACCGTTCAGGTTGCCCAACACCACGTCGAGCAAACCGTCGTTATTCAGATCATTCACCGCTAAGCCAGAGCCGTTGCTCTCGTAAAAGCGCACAAAGTCGCCGCTGGTTGTAGTGGTGTGGGGCAGGATGTGCTCAATAAAAATATTTGTGCATTCAGCAGAATCGGGCAAGGTTGCCGCATAGATCACGGGCAGAATAAAAAATAATAAGCCCAATTGCAGAACAACAATCATCTGGCGCATGATGAAATTTATTGTGCTAAAAACGGGTCAAGGTGAACTTATAGGGAAGATTCGCCGTCTCCGCGGAGACGGCGAATCTATTTCGTGCGTCACACGAGCTGCAAATTACTACTGACGACGCTACTGAAACAGATCGTTCACTTCTGCATTAGCGGCGGGCAGAATATCTGCGGCAGAGCCTGTACCTAAGCCGACACTATCCATCGCTTCAGTCATGATGGTGTTGATTTCTCCACCGTAATCAGTGATGGGGAACAGGAAAGTGCCGCCTTCTTCATTCGCCTGTTCAACGAAAGCGCTCACGTCCACACCGGCATCGGCGCGAACTTGTTGTGACAGCGCGGCAGCTTCAGGGATAGCTGGGAATACGACACCGGATTGACCGACGATGTTTTGGCAGTCTGCGGAGCCTGTAAACTTGACCCACTCCCATGATTCTTCGAGGTTTTCAGTGCCGACCCAGATTGAGTCTGCCAGACCGTTGAACATGCTGCGACGACCCTCAGGTCCGATGGGCAGACGACCAAAGCCTACTTCAAATTCGCTGGCGAGATAGGTGCCGATCATCCATGATCCATCGACAATCATGGCTACATTACCTGCTTGGAACAGCGCGGGACGACCCAGAGAGGTCTGTTGATCGAGCGCGGGGGCAAAGCCTTGAACCAGCCACAGGTCAGCCAACCATTGAATGGTTGAAGTAAAGCGGGGGTCATCATAGTAATATTCATTGCCCCACACACCATTATTATGTATCCAACCTGTTGTCGTTGCCAGCCAGCTCCATTCGGTTTGACCGTAAGGACCGCCCATACCGTTGCCGGCATAGCCGTACTGCACAACGTTGGTGGGGTCGAAGTCTGCGCTCAAGCCGTTGTTGCCATTGGCGTCGATGGATAGTTGGGCAATGGTTTCGCCGAATGTACCCCCATCTTCAGGATTCCAAGTCCATTCTTCCATAATCGCGGGATCAACACCGGCGGCTTCCAACAGCCCTACATTGTAGACAACCGCAACAGTATCCCAGTCTTTTGGCAGACCATAGCGTGCCCCATCGCGCGTCCACAGGTCAGCTAAGCCAGGATAGTAAACGTCGGTGGGAACGCCATCACGCTCGACCAGCGGTTGAAGATCGACCAACTGCCCCAGCGCTACAAACTCAGGATATTTGGCAAGGTGATTAGTAAAGACATCGGGTGCTTCGCCGCTGATAAAGCCTGTTGTGATGGCAGTCCAGTAGTCGTCCCAGCCGAGTTGCTCGATAGATACGGTGATACCTGGGTTTTGTTCGTGGAACAAATCAGCGCATGCTTGATAAGGAGGTAATTGACTGGTGTCCCAAAGGACGTAGCGAATGGTGACGCCATCCTGTGCCTGCACGCTGGTAACGAGCAGCAACAGGATAACCATTAAAGTCAGGATTAACGAAAAACGGCGCTTCATAATTGTTCTCTCCTAAAACATGAACACAATACGAATTTCTAAAGCAGGCTGCACAGCAACCCGCGTGACACCTATTTAAAGCCGGAGAACTGAATTGAATCGACCACCCGGCGTCCGAAAAAGATGAACAGCAGAATTGTTGGCACGATGGCGACGACAGTGCCTGCCATCAAGCCCGCCCAATCGGGCGCACCTTGTGGCGTTTGTGCGCGGAAGACATTTAACGCTACCGTCAGTACGCGAACTTCTTCATTGCGCCCAACGAGGAAGGGCCACAGGTATTCGTTCCAACTACCGATGAAGGTCAACAAACCTAATGTCAGCAGCGGTCCGCTAATCAGCGGCAGGGCAACGCGCCAGAAGACGCCGAATGCTGTCGCACCATCAAGCTGTGCGGCTTCCTCTAAATCTTTGTTCAGGCTGAGGAAGAACTGGCGCATGAAGAACACGGCGAACGGTGTCATCAAAAGCCCCGGCGCGACGACTCCCTGAAAGGTTCCGATCCATCCCAATTGATTGATGAGTACATAATTGGGAATGAAGAGGACGATGCCGGGAACCATAAGTCCCGTGAGGTAGAAGAAGAAGATTTTCTCGCGAAAAGGGAACTTAAAGCGCGCAAAAGCATAGGCTGCTGTCGAGCTAAATAGTGTTTGACCAAATGTTACCAAGCCAGAGACAATGAACGAGTTGCGCAGGTAAATCCAGAAGTTCAACGTTCCTGAAGAAATATTGCTACTGTTCTGCCCAACAAGGGTAGTCGGATCAATTAAGCCCAGCACACGCTGAAAGTTGAACATGGTCGGGTCATTTGGCAGCAAATCGCTGGCATGAGCAAAAATGGCGTTTGGCTCAACGAGTGCCGTGCGCACCACCCAGTAGAAGGGGAACAGTGTGACAAAGATAAGCATCAGCATAATCAGCGATAAAAGGATGTTAGCCCAGTGGAGATTGCTGACATATCCTTGCAATCCCGTCTGTGCCGATCCCTGAGTTCTTTCTTGTGAAATCGCAGCCATGATACACCTCGTAATAGGCTTATGATGGGGTTTAGCTGTACTCAGCCAAATCTGATTGATTTGCATTGAGGTAACGGGTTTGGATGATGGTCACCGTTACCAGAATGAGGAACAACACGACAGAAGCAGCTGTTGCTGTGCCCATACTGATACGCCGTTCAAAGACTTCCTGATAGATGTAGTAAATGATGGTGCGTGTTGCGCCCGCTGGTCCTCCTTGCGTAGCGACTGCAATCGTGTCGAAGACCTGAAACGAGCCAATGACTGAGGTGACGATGACGAACACCAATACGGGTCGGAGCAGCGGAAGGGTGATACTCCAAAACTGCTTCCAACCAGTCGCGCCATCTACTGTGGCTGCTTCATACAATGATCTGGGGATCGTTTTGAGTCCCGCAAAGATTAGAATGGCGTTGTAGCCCATGTGCCGCCATATGTTTACACCTGCAATGGTAGCAATAGCCTGATCGGGCGAACCGAAGAAGCTCTGTCTGCCTATCCCAATCGCTTCAAAGAAAATATTAACAATCCCGAGTGTGGGGTCAAGCAACCACAGAAACAGCAGCGCTACGATGACGTTGGGCATAAGCCAGGGCAAAATGATGAAACCGCGCAGAATGGACGAGTTGTGAATGCGATCCATCATGACAGCAATGAAAACTGCCAGGACTGTTTGGAGGGGGATATTCCACAACACGTAAGTAAGGGTCACTTGCAGGGAACGCCAGAAGCGATCATCGGCGAAGATGTCTTGATAATTCGCCAGCCCGACGAACTTTGCTTCGGTAAGTAAGTTCCATTCCGTGAAGCTGATGAACACGCTGCGCACGGCAGGTACTGCGTAAAATGCAAGGAAACCGATTAAACTAGGCAAAATAAACAGGTAGCCAAGCAGCATTTCATTGTTGGCGAGTCTGCTTATTAATCCTGATTCTGACTTCATATTACTTTGGATTGCTGCCATAAGAAACCTTCCGTAAAAACTTCCTTCATTTATTTTTATGCCCGCAGATACGCCCCACAGGATTGACGTATCACCAGGCGCGTCGCCAATTGAATATGTTTTTGCGCGGGCGTTTTACCTTGAATCAGATCAATGAGCATTTCGGCAGCGATACGTCCATGATCGACATCTGGTTCATACACTGTCGTCAGTGGGGGAGTGGTATACCGTGCGAGGCGAATGTCGTCGAAACCAACAACGGCAATATCATGAGGAACCGTCAAGCCGTGTTCCTGGATAGCAGTGATCGCGCCGAATGCCATTACGTCGTTCATCGCATAGAGGGCAGTGGGCAGCGACGCCTCTTTTAACAAAGATTGCATCGCTTCATAGCCTGTTTCCGGGTCGAATGCTCCATAACGCACCAGGCTGCTGTCGTATTCGATGCCTGCGGTTTCCAGAACGCGACGATAGACGTGTAAACGATCATCGGCGTGAGGGTTGGTTTTCGCAGGTGCATAAGAGATACAGCCGATGCGGCGATGACCCAATTTCACCAGATGTTTCACAACTTGGCGTACCCCGCCGAGTTTATTGATGCTTGCTGAGTGGACTTCGGGATGCACATCGCTGAGCGAAACAATCGGCAAGCCCTCCATCGCATAATTCACGACCTGGTTGACATCGTTATCACTGGGGACGTTGAATTGGACGACCATCCCGGCAATTTCCTTGCCCCGAAACAGGCTGGTATACACGTCAGCGTTTGTGCCATCTTCGACCAGTTCCACCAGAATGCGGAAGCCGCGCGCACGGGTTACTTGATGGATACCTGTCAGGATGTTGGGAATGAATTCGTCGACGAAGACCTGAGGATGGGGTTGCGCGATGACTAACGCAATGTTGGTGCTTCTGCCGCTTGCCAGTGAGCGTGCCGCCATATCCGGCACATAATCCAACTTACGCGCCGCTTCTAAAACGCGGCGGCGGGTTTCTTCACTGATATTAGCGCTCTCAACATTATTTAAGACGAACGAAACAGTGGTTTGAGAAACGCCCGCTAACTCTGCGACTCGTTTGCTGGTCGCCTTGCGAGGCTTATTTTTCATTTTGCGTAAAAACTTTTAGTAAAACGCATTAGTAATTCGTATTAGTTGTATAACATGGATTTTTTGACTTGTCAAGAAATTGGGATTTAGGCAGGGCGATGGCATCAAAATCGCGAATTGGGTCAAGGAAGGTCAGAAACGTGATGGTAGGGGCGAACCTGTGTGTTCGCCCGCTGCTCAGCCCTGTACGCTTGTCCCGACAAAGATGTTGTGAACCCTT